>BBFD01000030.1 GCA_001313065.1 Silvimonas sp. JCM 19000 | reverse complement strand
ACGCAGTGAGTGCCATCGAGTTCAACCAGGTCGTCAAACATTACGGCCAGTTCCAGGCGCTGAAGTCGGTCAGCTTTAATGTCGAAGAGGGCGATTTTTTTTGCCCTGCTCGGCCCGAATGGCGCCGGCAAGACCACGTTGATCTCTATCCTGGGCGGCCTGGCGCATGCCACCTCGGGTTCGGTGCGCATCATGGGCCACGATGTGGCCACCGATTACCGCAATGCCCGGCGCGCGTCGGCATCGTGCCGCAAGAACTGGTGTTCGATCCGTTCTTTAATGTGCGCGAGACCCTGCAGTTTCAGTCCGGCTATTTTGGCCTGAAAAAAAACGACGACTGGATCGATGAGATCCTCGCCAGCCTGGGCCTCACCGACAAAGCACACAGCAATATGCGCGCGCTGTCGGGCGGCATGAAGCGCCGCGTGATGGTGGCGCAGGCGCTGGTGCACAAGCCGCCCGTCATCGTGCTGGATGAGCCACCGCGGGCGTCGATGTCGAATTACGGCAGACGCTGTGGCAGTTTATTCGTCGGCTGAATCAGCAAGGCTCCACCATCGTGCTGACCACGCACTATCTGGAAGAAGCCGAAGAATTGTGCAATCGCATCGCCATGCTCAAGCAAGGCCAGCTGATTGCGCTTGAAGACAAAGCCACGCTGCTGAACAAAGGCAAGTCGCGCACCTTGCGGCTCAAGTTGCAGCAAGGCACCCTGCCCGCCAGCCTGCAGCCGCTGGTGGTGTCGCAAGATGGCCAGCAATATGACCTCAAGCTCAGCGATGTAGCCGTGCTAGATGATTTGCTGGCCCAGATCAAACAAGCGGGCGTAACGCTGCGCGATATCGAAATCAACAAGCCCGATCTCGAAGATATCTTCGTCGAAACCATGCACGGCCCTGCCGCCTGAACCTTGATTGCGCCACTCACCGCGCCGGTGGGTGGCCAGCCAGGCTATCATTGCACGCCATACGCGCTACCCCGCGCCCACACCTGATCAGAACAAGCAGATCCGACCCCGATGCAAGGCTTTCAAACCCTTTTTTTATAAAGAGCTACTGCGCTTCTGGAAAGTCAGTTTCCAGACCGTGCTGGCGCCGATCCTGACCGCGTCTTTGTATCTGCTGATTTTTTGCGCATGTGCTGGACAGCCATGTGCAGCCGTATCCGGGCGTGCGCTATACCGCGTTCCTGATTCCTGGCCTGGCCATGATGTCGATGCTGCAGAACGCGTTTTCCAACACCAGCTCATCCATCATCCAGTCCAAGATCACCGGCAATCTGGTGTTTATCCTGCTGCCGCCGCTGTCGCATCTGGAGTTCTTTGCCGCCTATGTGCTAGCCGCCGTGGTGCGCGGCATCATCGTCGGCCTGGGCGTGCTGCTGGTGACGCTGGTGTTTGCAATTCCACCGGTGCAGCATCCGCTGTGGGTGCTGGTGTTTGCGCTGATGGGCTGTGCCGCCATGGCCATCCTGGGCCTGATCGCCGGCATCTGGGCCGACAAGTTCGATCAGCTGGCCGCGTTCCAGAACTTCCTGATCATGCCGCTGACGTTTTTTTTGTCGGGCGTGTTCTACTCGATTCATAGCCTGCCGCCGTTCTGGCAGGCCGTGTCCAACTGGAACCCGGTGTTCTACATCATCGATGGTTTCCGCTACGGATTTTTTTGGTGTGGCCGACGTTTCGCCCTGGCTGGCGCTGTCGGTCAGCGGTGCGGCGTTGTTTGCGCTCGCCTTGCTGGGCCATCACCTGATAAAATCCGGTTACAAATTAAGGCACTAGAGAAAGCTGCTTCGTCATGACCCCTGAGCAAGTACAAAACCTGATCACCGATCGCCTGTCCGCCACCGCCTGTGAAGTCAATGGCGACGGTGCGCATTTCTATGCCCGCATCGCTTCGCCGCGCTTTGACGGCCTGGGCTTGCTGGCCCGCCACCGCCTGGTTAAAGACGCCCTCAAGGACGTCATCGATTCCGGCGAACTGCACGCGCTTTCGCTGGAAAAAAACCCTCACTCCCGCCGAATGGGCCGCACGGTGAGCGACAACAAACGCTTTAGCCTTGATGCCATCGACGACAACAAGGCAGCGCTGGAAGCGGCAAAACTCAACGACAAAGGCTCGCGCGATCCTGCGATACAGAAGATCGTGGCGTTAACCAATCTGCCGTTGTTGATTGCCGTGGTGGCGTATCTGCTGTGGAAATTTCTGTAAGTTCTTCGTTTTTTCGCTGCGTAATTTCCCATCGGGGCCGATGGGCGCAGTGCTTGCCTTAACCGTTTTTTGCCGGGTCGCGACAGTAACATCATGGATAAACTCAAAATCACCG
Organism: Silvimonas sp. JCM 19000; assembly: GCA_001313065.1. The sequence goes on along the minus strand of BBFD01000030.1, from coordinate 18,747 downwards.
GTGGCCGCCCACTCAATGGCGAAATCACCATCTCTGGCGCCAAGAACGCCGCCCTGCCGATTCTGTGCGCCAGCCTGCTGACCGCCGATACGCTGCGCCTGACCAATGTGCCGCAACTGCGTGACGTCAAGACCACGCAAAAGCTGCTGCAAGGCATGGGCGTACGGGTCATGACCGACAACGTGCACGAGTTCGAAATCACCGCCAACGCGGTTAACGAACTGTGCGCGCCGTACGATCTGGTCAAGACCATGCGCGCTTCGATCCTGGTGCTGGGCCCCACGCTGGCCCGCTTTGGTGAAGCGCAGGTGTCGTTGCCCGGTGGCTGTGCCATTGGCGCGCGTCCGGTGGATCAGCACATCAAAGGTTTGCAAGCCATGGGCGCGCAGATCGTGATCGAGCATGGTTATGTGAAGGCCCAGGGCAAGCTCAAAGGCGCGCGCATCGTCACCGATATGGTCACCGTTACCGGTACCGAAAACCTGATGATGGCCGCCGTGCTGGCTGAAGGCGTCACCACCATCGAAAACGCGGCGCGCGAGCCGAAGTGGTCGATCTGGCTGAATGCCTGATCGCCATGGGCGCAAAAAATCAGCGGCCACGGCACCGATACCATCTCGATTGAAGCGTTAAAGCACTGCATGGCGCCACGCACGCCGTGGTACCCGATCGCATCGAAACCGGCACCTTTTTTTTGTGTGCCGCCGCCGCCGCGCAAGCCGCGTGGTATTGCGCAATACCCGCGCCAATATCCTCGAAGCCGTGCTCGACAAGCTGCGCGAAGCCGGTGCCTATATCGAAGCCGGTGACGACTGGATTGCGCTGGACATGAAACAACGTGCCAAAGCCGTCAACGTGCGCACGCTGCCCTACCCGGCCTTCCCGACTGATATGCAGGCGCAGTTCATGATGTTGAACTGCATTGCGGAAGGCACCAGCGTGATGACCGAAACTATTTTTTTGAAAACCGCTTTATGCACGCGCCAGAACTGACGCGCATGGGCGCCAACATCGCCACCGAAGGCAACACCGCCGTGGTGCAAGGCGTCAGCAAATTGTCGGGCGCCACCGTAATGGCCACCGATTTGCGCGCATCGGCTTCGCTGGTGATCGCGGGCCTGGTGGCGGAAGGCGAAACCATCGTCGACCGCATCTACCATCTGGACCGTGGCTACGAACATATCGAAGCCAAGCTCGGTGGTGTGGGCGCACAGATCGAGCGCATCTCGTGAGTTTGTTTACGCTGAATCCCAAGCCAGCCAACGAGGACAGCGATGGCAAGTTGCCGCCGCCCTCGCAGCTGGAAATCGGCTTTGCCATCATTGCGCATCTGGCCGGCGTGTGCTGGTTGCCGGTGGTGCCGATGCAGGTGCTGGCACTGGTGATTCCGTTTGTGATTCTGCAATTTGCGCGCGTGCATTCCGAATTTGTGGAACAGCATGCGGCGCAGGCCGCCAACTTTCAGTTGCTGATGGCGTGCTTTTATATCGTGGCGCTGCTGCTCACCGCCGCCACGCATAGCCCGCTCCCCTTGTGGTGGGTGGGCATAGGCTCGACCTTGTTTGCATTGTGGGAAGGGGCCAAAGCCATCAATGGCTGGCCCTCGCGGTATCCGGTTTCAATCCGGCTGTTCAAGTAAACTCGCCAGACGCCGCTTCATTAACATTCCAGGCCCGCAGCAAGCGGGTGGACCCGAACATGATCACCATTGCGTTATCCAAAGGCCGCATTTTTGAAGAAACCCTGCCCTTGCTGGCCGCTGCGGGCATCGTGCCCAGCGAAGCGCCAGAAAGCTCGCGCAAGCTGATCATCGGCACCAACCGTGACGATGTGCGCCTGATTATCGTGCGCGCTACCGATGTGCCGACCTATGTGCAATATGGCGCGGCTGATCTGGGCGTGGCGGGCAAGGATGTGCTGCTGGAACACGGTGGCGCCGGCGTGTATCAACCGCTGGATCTGGAGATTGCCAAATGCAGCCTGATGGTGGCCGTGCAGCAAGGTTTTGATTATCTGGCGCGGTGCAGCAAGGCGCGCGTCTGCGTGTGGCCACCAAATACACTGATTGCGCACGCGAACACTTTGCCGGCAAAGGCGTGCACATTGATCTGATCAAGCTGTATGGCTCAATGGAACTGGCCCCGCTGGTCGGTCTGGCCGATTGCATCGTTGATCTGGTTTCGACCGGCGGCACGCTCAAGGCCAACAATCTGGTGGCCGTCGAACACGTGCGCGATATCAGCTCGCGCCTGATCGTTAACCAGGCCGCGCTCAAGCTCAAGCATGACCAGCTGCAACCGATCATCGATACCTTTGCCGCCACAGTGGCGGCACGACACCATTCCTGACCTCATCCCCTGGCCCTGATTCCGCGTGATTCCACAATAAACGCGTGGTCGGGGCGCACAAAGAACCGTTACCCCGGCACTGTGCCGCATCGGTATAATCGTTTTCCCCAGGTATCTAACCGGACCTTCGAACATGCTCCGCCGTCTTGATTCCCGCGCCGCCGAATTCCGTAGCCAGCTGCAAGATCTGCTGGCGTTTGAAACCTCGCAAGACCCCGAAGTGGATGCGCGCGTCGCCGCCATCCTCGACGACGTCAAACACCGTGGCGATGCGGCGCTGATCGAGTACACGCAACGCTTTGATGGCGTTGACGCCAGCAGCATGGCGCAGCTGGAAATCACGCAAGAACAACTGCAAGAGGCGTTCGAGCGCCTGTTGCCGCAGCAAAAAAAGACGCGCTGCAAGCGGCCGCCGCCCGGGTGCGCCGTTATCACGAACATCAAAAAAAGCCAGCTCATGGCAATACACCGACGAAGACGGCACGCTGCTGGGGCAGCAGGTGACGCCGCTGGATCGCGTCGGCATTTATGTGCCGGGCGGCAAGGCTTCTTATCCGTCCTCGGTGCTGATGAACGCCATCCCCGCGCATGTGGCCGGTGTGCCCGAAATCATCATGGTGGTGCCCACTCCGCGCGGCGAACGCAATGATCTGGTGCTGGCCGCCGCCTATATCGCCGGTGTAACCCGCGTGTTTACGCTGGGTGGCGCGCAAGCGGTAGGCGCCTTGGCCCATGGCACGCAAACCGTGCCGCAAGTCGACAAGATTACCGGGCCGGGCAATGCCTATGTGGCCGCCGCCAAGCGCCGCGTATTCGGCATCGTCGGCATCGATATGGTGGCGGGCCCGTCCGAGATTCTGGTGATCTGTGATGGCAGCACCGACCGGACTGGATTGCCATGGACTTGTTCTCGCAGGCCGAGCACGACGAAATCGCCCAGGCCATTCTGCTGTGCCCCGACGCCGCCTTTATCGAACAAGTAGCCGCCAGCATCGAGCGCCAACTGCCCGAAATGCCGCGTGCCGACATCATCCGCGCCAGCCTGACCGGCCGTGGCGCGCTGATCCAGGTAAAAGACCTGCAGGAAGCCTGCGATATCGCCAACTGGATTGCGCCGGAGCATCTGGAATTATCGGTAGAACATCCGCAAATCTGGTTGCCGGAACTCAAGCACGCTGGCGCCATCTTCCTTGGCAAGTTCACCTCTGAAGCGCTGGGCGATTATTGCGCCGGCCCCAACCATGTGTTGCCGACCGCACGCACGGCGCGTTTTGCCAGCCCGCTCGGTGTTTATGATTTCCAGAAGCGCACCAGCCTGATCCAGGTTTCGGCCGCAGGCGCGCAAACGCTGGGCCGCATCGCCAGCACGCTGGCGCATGGCGAAGGCTTGCAAGCGCATGCGCGCTCGGCCGAATATCGCCTCGACGAAAAAATAACAATATCCAATCAACGACTGTATATCCCTGAAGAGACTCGCAATGCGGCAAGCCCAGGTCACGCGTAATACGCTCGAAACCCAGATCACCGTTTCCATCAATCTGGATGGCAGCGGCACATCGAAGTTCGATACCGGCGTTCCGTTTCTGGAACACATGATGGATCAGATCGCGCGCCATGGTCTGATCGATCTCGACATCGTGGCCAAGGGCGATCTGCATATCGATGCGCATCATACGGTCGAAGATGTGGGCATCACGCTGGGCCAGGCGCTGGCCAAGGCGCTGGGCGACAAAAAAAGGCATCCGTCGCTACGGCCATGCCTATGTGCCGCTGGATGAAGCGCTGTCGCGCGTGGTGATTGATCTGTCCGGCCGTCCCGGTCTGGATTACGGCGTGACGTATACCCGCGCGGCCATCGGCGGCTTTGATGTCGATCTGTTTGGCGAGTTTTTTTCCGCGGCTTTGTTAACCACGCTGCCGTCACCTTGCATATCGACAATCTGAAAGGCCAGAATGCGCATCATCAGGCCGAGACCATTTTCAAAGCCTTTGGCCGCGCGCTGCGTATGGCCATTGAGCACGATGACCGTATGGCGGGCGTTACCCCGTCCACCAAAGGCACGCTGGTCGGCTAAGCCGCGCCAGCCTGCATAGCAACGGGAACAGTTATGCGAATCGCGATTGTGGATTACGGCATGGGCAACCTGCACTCCGTAACCAAAGCGTTGGAACACGTGGCCGGCGATGCCGATATCGTGCTGACCGATGACCCGCTGGTGGTCGAGGCCGCCGATAAAGTGGTGTTCCCCGGTCAGGGCGCCATGCCCGATTGCATGCATTATCTGCAGAACAGCGGCCTGGAAAGTGCGGTGCGCGATGCCGCCAGCCACAAGCCGTTTCTGGGTATCTGCGTTGGTGCGCAATTGCTGTTTGATCACAGCGAAGAAGGCGACACCAATGGCATGGGCATCTTTGCCGGTGACGTGGTGCGGTTTCCCAAAGCCGCCATGGTGGATGAGCACGGCCAGAAGCTGAAAGTGCCGCACATGGGCTGGAACCAGATGATGATCAAGCGCGAGCACCCGCTGTGGGCCGGTATTCCCGATCTGGATCGCTTTTATTTTGTGCACAGCTATCACTTTCGGCCCAGCGATGACATCACGGTGATCGAAAGCGCTTATCCTTACCGTTTTGCCGCGGCGGTGGCGCGCGATAATATTTTCGCCATCCAGTGCCATCCGGAGAAAAGCCACCACGCCGGACTGCAGCTGCTCAAAAATTTCGTACACTGGGATGGTCGTCCGTAAACCGACGCCGTCACGCCTAATAACCTGACTTCATTGAAGTTTTTTGCATCATGCTGATTATTCCTGCTATTGATTTGAAAGACGGCCACTGCGTACGCCTGCGCCAGGGCTTGATGGAAGACGCCACCGTATTCTCGGAAGAACCCGCCGCAATGGCGCGCCACTGGCTGGATGCCGGCGGCCGTCGTCTGCATCTGGTTGATCTGAACGGTGCGTTTGCCGGCAAGCCCAAAAACCTGGACGCCATCAAAGGCATCCTGCGCGAAGTTGACGGTCAGGTGCCGGTGCAACTGGGCGGCGGTATCCGCGATCTGGACACCATCGAGCGTTATCTGGATGCCGGCATCGATTACGTCATCATCGGCACCGCCGCGGTCAAGATTCCGGGCTTTCTGCACGAAGCCTGTGATGCCTTCCCCGGCCATATCATCGTCGGTCTGGATGCCAAGGATGGCTTTGTGGCCACCGATGGCTGGTCCAAGATCACCGAGCACGATGTGATCGATCTGGCGCGCCGCTTTCAGGATTACGGTGTCGAGAGCGTCATCTACACCGATATCGGCCGCGACGGCATGCTCAGCGGCGTCAATATCGAAGCCACGGTCAAGCTGGCGCAAGCGCTCACCATCCCGGTGATTGCCTCGGGCGGCCTGACCAACCTCGACGACGTGCGCGCCTTGTGTGCGGTTGAGCCCGAAGGCATCGAAGGGGTGATTACCGGTCGCGCCATTTACGAAGGCACCATCGACTTTGCCGCCGCGCAACAAGTGGCAGACGAATCGATTGCAGCCTGAGCGCGTCGATCCGGTGCGTTGATCAAGTCTCAAAGCTGGACCGGGCCGTGTGCCCGGTTCAGTCCGTTTCGCGTGGCGCCCGCGCCCGCTTCATCCGCTGTCCAAGCCCAGGCCTGCCACACCATGCCCTTAGCCAAACGCATTATTCCTTGTCTTGATGTCACCGCTGGCCGCGTGGTCAAAGGTGTCAATTTTACGGAACTGCGCGACGCCGGTGACCCGGTGGAAATCGCCAAACGCTATGACGACCAGGCGCGGACGAGCTGACGTTTCTGGATATCACCGCGTCGTCGGATGACCGCGATCTGATTCTGCATGTGATCGAAGCAGTGGCGTCGCAAGTGTTTATTCCGCTCACCGTCGGCGGTGGCGTGCGCAAGGTGGACGATGTGCGCCGTCTGCTCAACGCGGGCGCGGACAAAATCAGCATCAACACCACGGCCGTGCTTAACCCGCAGGTGGTTAAAGAGGCGGCCGACAAGTTTGGCAGCCAGGCCATTGTGGTGGCCATTGATGCCAAAGCCGTGACGCCGGACAACAGCCGCTGGGAAATCTTTACCCATGGCGGCCGCCAGGCCACCGGGCTGGATGCGGTGGAATGGGCCATCAAAATGCAAGAACTGGGCGCGGGCGAAATCCTGCTGACCAGCATGGACCGCGACGGCACCCGCATCGGCTTTAACCTGCCGCTGACGCGCGCGATCTCGGATGCGGTGGATATTCCGGTGATTGCCTCGGGCGGTGTGGGCAATCTGCAGCATCTGGTCGAAGGCGTGAGCGAAGGCCATGCCGATGCCGTGCTGGCGGCGTCGATTTTCCACTTTGGCGAGTACACGGTGCGCCAGGCTAAGGAAGCCATGCGTGCCGCTGGCATAGAGGTGCGCCTGTGAGCTGGCTTGATGAAATCCGTTTTGACGGCAACGGCCTGGTGCCGGTAATTGCACAAGACGCCGAAACCGGCCGCGTGCTGATGTTTGCTTTTGCCAACCGCGAGGCGGTCGAGCTCTCGGCCGCGAAGCACACGGCGCATTACTGGACGCGTTCGCGCCAGAAGCTGTGGCACAAGGGCGAAGAGTCGGGCCATGTGCAGCACATCAAGGAAATCCGCCTGGATTGCGATGGCGACGTGCTGATTTATCTGATCCATCAGGATGGCGGCATTGCGTGCCACACCGGCCGCGAAAGCTGTTTTTTTTCCGCCGCCTTGAGGGTGATCAATGGCAGACGGTCGACGCCGTGCTAAAAGACCCCAGCGAAATCTACCGCGCATAAACCCAGGAAATCATAGGGTGGGTCTAGACCCACCAACCAAAGCCGCCAGCAAGCCGCTTTGCCCGCGATTTGCCATTGCCGTTTGCTTGACACCTACAAGAACGTGGTTCGCCCGCTTTGCGTATTTTGTTTACGGCTTTGAGTGGTGGGTCCAGGCGCACCCCATGCACGGCATCAGTCACGCGCAAGCAACGATTTCCCCCCTATAATTCGCTTTTTTGCTTTCTGGACCCGCCCTTATGGTCTCCGCCGATATTCTTGAACGCCTGGATCGCACGCTCAGCGAGCGCCGCAGCGCGGACCCGTCCACGTCGTATGTGCCAAGCTGTTTCACAAGGGGCAAGAAGCAATCCTGAAAAAGGTGGGCGAAGAAGCCGTCGAAACCATCATGGCCGCCAAAGATAACGACCGGCTGCATCTGGTGCGCGAAGTGGCTGATCTGTGGTTTCACACGCTGGTTTTGCTCAAGCATGAAGCCTGAGCCATGAAGACGTGCTGGCCGAACTGGCCCGGCGCGAAGGCATTTCGGGCATCGAAGAAAAAAGCCTCTCGTCCGAAGGAAGATTGAGGCTGCAGGCCGCGTTGAACTTTGCCATTTATCTCTGCCGAACTACAGATAAAGCACAAGCTCAAGCGCGATGACCGGCGGCGCGTCTATAAACTGGAGAACACAATGAGCGATTGCCTGTTTTGCAAGCTCGCCAACGGCGAAATCCCGACGCAAAAAACTGTATGAAGACGACGATATGGTCGCCTTTAACGATATTCATCCGGTCGCAGACGTACATTTTCTGATTGTGCCGAAAACGCATCTTGATTCGCTGGCGCACGCTGATGCCTCGCATCAGCCCTGCTGGGCAAAATGCTTCTGCAAGCGCCTAAGCTGGCTGAACAACAAGGCTTGAAAGACGGTTTCCGCACCGTCATCAATACGGGCAAAGGCGGGGGGCAGACTTTCTTCCACCTGCATATCCATGTCTTTGGCGGCGCGGGCCTCAATCCGCATATCGCTGAAGTCACCACCCAATGAGCGACACAACGTCGCAGGGAGCACTGAAATGGGTTCTTTGAGTATCTGGCATTGGCTGATCGTCCTGGCCGTCGTGGTCTTGATCTTTGGCACCAAAAAACTGCGTAACGTCGGCAATGACCTTGGCTCGGCCGTTAAAGGCTTCAAGGAAGGCATGGCCAGCGAAGACAAACCGGCCGCCCCGCCGCAAGTGACCGCCACCAAAACCACCGAGCTCGAAAGCGGCCGCGTGATCGATACCGCCGAGCGCGACAAACGCTAACCCAGCAAGGATAGCCAAGCCGTGTTTGATATCAGCCTGGGCGAACTGGCCGTCATTGGTGCCGTGTCACTGGTGGTCATCGGCCCCGAGAAATTGCCGAAAGTGGCGCGTACCGTGGGTATGCTGATCGGCCGCGCCCAGCGCTTTACCGCCAACGTCAAAGCCGACCTGGATCGAGAAATCGCCCAGGGTGAACTGGCGAAACTGGAGGCGGAAATCCGCACGCATGGCGACGAACTGCGTAACAGCATCGCGCAACCGTTCAGCGATGCCAAAGCGTCGTTGATCGACAGTACCGCCGAAGCCCGTGCGACCCTGAGCAACAGCAGCGCCGATGCCAAAGCGGCGTTGCTCGAGCCCACGCCAGAGCCACAACGGGCAGCACTGGAACGCGCACCCGTCACGGCTATGCCGGTGGCTGCGGCTTTGTCGCCGGAAGAAGAAGAACGCAAGCATCAGGCCGAGGCCAATGGCCAGGTTTATGTGCCGCTGGCGCAAGGTCAGGCCCTGGTGCCGCCGCCCGCACCTGCCGCACCGGTGCATACTCCACCGCTGGCCGAGGCTTTACCGCAAGCGCATATCCCGGAATACGCCCCACCCGTGGATGAGCGCCAGCTCGACCTGTTTGCCGCCCCCTCCGCCGCGCCTGCCGCTGGCGCTAACTCGCGAGATCGCCGCTAAGCCATGCAGCAATCCGATTTTCAGCCACTTCTGGTCCATCTGATCGAGCTGCGTACGCGGCTTGTGCGTGCCGGCATCGGCTTTCTGCTGGCGTTTGCAGTCTGTTTTTTTATTTCTCGGGCCAGATCTACGACTTTATGGTCCACCCGCTGACCTCGGTGCTGCCAGGGCAGAAGCTGGTCTCGATCGGCATTGCCTCGCCGTTTCTGGTGCAGATGAAAATGGCGGCCATGGCCGCTTTTGTCGTGTCGCTGCCCTGCACGCTGTACCAGGCCTGGGCCTTTGTCGCGCCGGGCCTGTATGTGCATGAAAAGAAAATGGTGCTGCCGCTGGTGGTGTCGTCCACCGTGCTGTTTTTCTGTGGCATGGCTTTCGCTTATTACGTGGTGTTCCAGACCGTATTCGGCTTTTTTGTCATCGCATGCCCCGGCTTCGATGACATGGCTACCCGATTCCGACCAGTACCTCAGCTTTATCCTCGGCATGTTCCTGTCGTTTGGCGTGACCTTTGAAGTGCCGGTGGCGATTGTGCTGCTGGTATGGATTGGCGTGGTTACGGTGGAAAAGCTGCGCAGCTGGCGCCCGTATGTGATTGTCGGCTCGTTTGTGGTGGCTGCCGTCATCACCCCGCCCGATGCGTTGTCGCAATGTATGCTGGCCATTCCCTTATGGCTGCTGTTTGAAGTGGGTTGCGTGGTGGCAGGCTGGACTGGCCGCCGCAAAGTACCCGATGCCCAATCTGACCCATTAGAAGAATGAAACATTACTCGCTGCGTGTTTATCAGGCCCTGCTGTTCTTGCTGGCCGCCGTGCCTTGCGGCATTCCCTACCGTTATCCTCCCAACCCGGTATTCCCGTCCGAACTGGCGGCCTACGGCTTCTGTGGCCTGCTGATTCTGGCTGCCGCTTTGCTGCCGGCGCAACCGGCGCAAAAGCGCACCGGCTTGCCCTGATGAGCCTGCCGTGGTTCTTGCTGGCCGCTGTACTGGCCATCCAGGTGGTGGTGCTGCCGCTGTATTACTGGTCGGAGCGCACCATCCCGCTGGCTTATCTGATTGGTGCTGGCCTGACTGTATGGAGCCTGGCACGCGCTCGCGATGAGTTTGGTCTGCGCCCGCTGGCCGAAGCGCTGGCGTGGGGTTTGCTGGTGGGTGCACTGTTCAACTCCGGCACGGCCGTGCCGCAAGTGATACAGGTCATCAAGAATGGTTCGGGCCTGGTATTTGGCAATATCGGCCAGAAGAACATGTATGGCCATTACCTGGCATGGGGCATTGCCGCTGCCGCGTGGTTGATGGCGGATCGCAAGCTACCGCTGTGGGCCTGGGCGCTGCTGACCAGTTGGCTGGCCCTGTCGACGGCGTGGTGCGGTTCGCGCTCCATCCTGGTCTATATCGGCGCCTGGATTGTGTTTGGCGGCGTGTTATTTGCCACCACGCGTGATTTCAACCGGCGCTTTGCCGGCTTTCTGCTGGCGTCGGCGGTGTTGATGCTGGCGATGCAATTTATCGCGCCCTGATCAGCGCCGTCATCCAGTCATTTGAACACGCCAAAAACGCGGTGCCGACCGGCTTGTCGCGGCTGGACTCCAACGGCGCACGACGCCTGGTTGAATGGCAAAAAAAGCCTGGACCGTATTTACCGAGCATCCGCTCCTGGGCATAGGCTGGGGCGCTTATGGCGCAGAAAGCGTGCGGCTGCAGGTGATCCCCGCCTTTGCCCGGGTCGAAGAAAGCGTGCTGTTTACCCATTGCCATAACTCGCTGCTTAATCTGATGGCCGAAACCGGCATCGTCGGCACCGGTGTGGTGGTCGTCCCCATCCTGATGGCGTTTGGCGCGCTGTGGCGGCGGCGGCATGATGCGGTGACGGCGTTTGCCGCCTCGCTGGTCATCGTGTCCATCCTGCACAGCCTGGTGGAATACCCGTTGTGGTACTTCCATTTCTTTGGCCCGTTTGCAGTGATGGGTTTCTTCTTGTTTGATGCCACGCCATTCGGCACAGACAGCACCTTGCTGCGCCGCACCGTCGCCCTCGGCGCAGGCGCTTTGGTGATTGCACTGGGCATCGCGGGCACGCACTACTATGTGCAGCTGTACCCGATCATGGATACCTCGGATCACCCTGGCGAAAACGCGCGCCGCATGAAGATTCTGGAAGACCTGCGCAGCAACCCGCTGGTGGACTATTTTGCCGAATTCGGTTTGTCCAACTTTGTGACTGCCTCGCGCTCCGATATCGGCTGGAAACTGGGCCTGGTCAGCCGGCTCAACGCCGTCCACCCCTACCCCGGTCAGTTGTCGGACGAATCCATCATGCTGGCGCTGCAAGGCAAAGATATGGCGTTGGCGCATACGCGCATGCGTCAGGCGGTGTTTGCCTTCCCGGAAAGCCTGGGATATTTCCGCAACGAAGTCGCCAAATACCCGCACGAAGCCAATGTGCAGTTGCTGATGCGCGACGTGGAAGACGGCGAAGTAATGTTCGGCAAGCGGCCCTACAACCCGAGCGACGATGAGGACTAATCCACTCGCATCGTTACTGGTCTGAGCCAAAAAAAAGCGCGGCGCCCTGGCAGGGCCCCGCGCTTTTTTATTGAGCTCAAGCGGCCACGCAGTGCTTAGCCGCGTGTCTTCTGCGCGTAATCGGCCACGCGCGCGCCATAGATTTTTTGCGGTTTCCAGATCGCCCGGCAGCGGGCCTTCTTCGGGCGAACCATCGGACGGTGATTGCGCCAGCGCACCGGCAAAGCCAGCCAGATAATTGACGTCGTTACGCGTGGCCGCCTTGGTATTGGCGGGCATCAGGCCGGTGCCGATCCAGACCATGCCTTGCTGTTGCGACAGCGTAAAGAAATAAGTCAGCGTGGAGCCTTTGTCGCCGTTCATGCTGGCCGAGTTGGTAAACCCACCTGCCACTTTGTCTTTCCATTTGCCGCCAAACCAGGGTTTGGAAGACGCGTCGGCAAATTTCTTGAACTGCCACGACGGGCCGCCCATATAGGTGGGCGAACCAAACAGGATGGCATCGGCGGCTTCCAGCGCGGTCCAGACTTCATCGCCCAGATTGCCCTCGGCATCGATGGCGTACAGCGTGGCTTCTACCCCGCCACACTGGCTGCCCCGGCATGGATCGCCTCAGCCTGCTTTTTTTGGTATGCCCGTAACCACTGTGATAAACCACTGCCACTTTAGCCATGCTTGTTGTCCTCATTGGGTTGGATGATTGATCTGAATAAAGCGTGATGGCGGATCAGTCCGGGATGCGCCCCAGCTGCAATAGTCGCAGACGCAAGCGGGCGGCAACGCGGTTCATTATGGCCGCTGCCGCCAGCCCGGCAAGTGCTGATTCTTGAGCGAGTCGTTCAGTACGTTTGAAGAAGCCCGGCGGATGCGGCCTCAGCAGGTTGTTTTTTTGCACCACAACCGACCAACGGTTTTTTTGTCTGCCAAGCGGCTTCAGGCGCGCTGTAAGGCGGCTCGAATCAGCTAATGCTGATAAATGCTGTGTTTGCGGGGCTTTGGTACATTTCACACGCCCACTCCAGCTTACAAACAGGCTGGGAGCGGCCTGGTTATCTAAAAAAAACCGCCCAGCTCCGACAATCTGCTCCGTGTTCAACAAACCAAGACCCCGGAGCCGTCATCATGAGCAAAACCATACTGGCAGTGGACGATTCGCCTCCATCCGTCAACTGGTGGGCTTTACCCTGCGTAACGCGGGCTACACCGTGACTGAAGCGCCGGATGGCAAAGCCGCGCTCGAGCTGGCGCGTAAAGGCAAGTTCGATCTGATCTTTACCGACGTCAACATGCCGGGCCTGGATGGCATTGAGCTGACACGCAGTGTGCGTGCGCTGCCGGGCTGGGCGGGTACCCCGATTCTGATTCTGACCACCGAAGCCAGCGACGAAATGAAGCAAAAAAGGCAAGGCCGCAGGCGCCACCGGCTGGTTGGTTAAACCGTTTGATCCGGCCAAGCTGCTGGCCGCTGTTAGCCGCGTGATCGGCTAAGACGATGGCCGCCTCGGGTCTCGATCAATTTCTTGGCGTCTTTCTCGACGAAGCCGATGAGCATTTGGCTACCGTCGAAACGCTGCTGCTCGGGCTGGAAAACCAGCAACCGGACGCAGAAGACCAGAACGCCATTTTCCGGGCCGCCCACTCCATCAAAGGTGGCGCGGCAACCTTTGGCTTGCCCGACGTGGCCGAGCTGATGCACGAAGTGGAGTCCTTGCTGGACGAAGTGCGTCATGGCGAGCGCGCGTTGGATCGCGTGTTGTTTGAACTGGTTCTAGAAGCGGTCGACGTTATCAAATTGATGCTGACCGATTACCGCCAGCATGGCCGCTGTCTGGCGCCGCATGGCGTGATGCTGTTGCCGCGCCTGCGTGATCTGCTGGGCAACGCCGTGCCGATGCGCCGGTGGTGCGTGCCAGCGCGCAAGACGAAAGCCCGACCCGCTGCACCCTGGTGGCACCGGCCGGCGAAAGCGTCGACATCATTGCTTTACTCGAATTACTTGGGGATTTTCGCGACAGCCGTTTGCTGCCGCCGGATAACCCCGACCAGCCTATCGTGATTGATTGCGCCACCGCCGCCGACGCCAGCCGTCTGCAAGGCGTGCTGGCGCGTGAATTGCGCGGCTGCACCATCATCCTGACGCCGCTAACCGCCGCGCAGGTGGCTGATGATGAAGGCTTTGGCTTGTTTGATGACGAACCGGTACGCGACATCCTCGATGACGGTTTCGGCTTGTTCGACGACGAGCCCGCCGCGCCGGTCGATGTGTTGACCGACGCTGATTTCGGTCTGTTTGACAGCGAACCCGTGGTGGCCAGCAACGCCATGCCGGTGCCCGCAGCCGAAACCCCGTTTGCCGGCTTTGGCCTGTTTGAACCCGCACCGCCCAAACCGGTGGCGCAAAAAAGTGACCGAGACCGTGCGTGCCGCTGAAACGCGTGCCGCCGAAACCATCCGCGTTAACGTCGACAAGGTCGACCAGTTGCTCAACCTGATTGGCGAGCTGGTGATTACCCAATCGATGCTGGCGCAGTATTCCAGCGAACTCGACCCGACTCGCCACGAGCGTTTGTTGGCCGGTGTCGAGCAACTGCAACGCAACAGCCGTGATCTGCAAGAGTCGGTGATGGCCATCCGCATGTTGCCGGTGTCGAATATTTTCAGTCGCTTTCCGCGGCTGGTGCGCGAAACCGCCACGCGTCTGGACAAGAAAGTAACGCTGAAGCTGGTGGGCGAAAGCACCGAAATCGATAAAGGCTTTATCGAGAAACTGGCCGACCCGCTGACGCATTTGATCCGCAACAGCCTCGACCATGGCGTGGAAACCCCGGCGCATCGCCTGCAATGCGGCAAGCCGGAAACCGCCACGCTGACTTTGCGCGCGTTCCACCAAGGTGGCCATATCGTCATTCAGGTGATCGACGACGGCGCCGGTCTGGACCGCGCCCGCATTCTGGCCAAGGCCAAAGAACGTGATTTACCAGCCATGACGGCATGCACGACGAAGAAGTGTGGAACCTGATTTTTTTGAGCCGGGTTTCTCCACCGCCGCCACGGTTAACGATCTGTCCGGCCGCGGCGTGGGCATGGATGTGGTCCGTCGCAACATCCAGCAAATGGGTGGCCGCGTGGATATCCAGTCGTGCTCAGGCATCGGCACCACGATTTCGCTGTATCTGCCGCTGACGCTGGCGATTCTGGATGGCATGGCGGTTGAAGTGGCCGGCGAAACCTACATCGTGCCGCTGACCTATATCGCCGAATCGTTGCAACCGCGCGAACAAGACATCAAGCAGGTCAGCGGCAAAGGTTGCTTGCTGCAGATCCGCGAAAACTATGTGCCGCTGGCCAGTCTGGCCGAGCTGCTGGGCACCGTGCCAGGCAAGCCGCATGCGCATGAAGGCCTGTGCATGGTGCTGCAGAACGATGACCGCCAGCTGGCGGTATGTGTTGACGATTTGCTGGGCCAACACCAGGTGGTGATCAAAAGCCTGGAAGCCAATTACCGCAAAGTGCCTTATATCAGCGGCGCCACGATTATGGGCGACGGCCGCGTGGCACTGATTCTGGATGTTGAATCTTTATTCCGTACTGGTCGTTCGGTCAGCACGGACACTTATGCCAGCGCGCTGGCGGCTTGAGGACTGACCGAAATGACTAACGCAACCACCACTTATGGCGCCGCCTGGTCGGCCAGCGACGAATATCTGATCTTTGCGCTGGGCCAGGAAGAATACGGCCTGGATATCCACAAGGTGCAGGAAATCCGCGGCTACGACGCCGTTACCCGCATCGCCAACACGCCCGACTTTATTAAAGGCGTGATCAATCTGCGCGGCACCATCGCCCCCATTGTCGACTTGCGCATCAAGTTTGGCTTGGGCGAAGTGCGCTACGACGACTTTACCGTGGTCATCATCCTGAACGTGGCCGATCGGGTGATCGGCATCGTGGTGGATGGGGTGTCGGATGTCACCACCTTGCCGGAATCCAGTATCAGCGCCATGCCCTCGCTCGGCTCAAGTATCGACCAGCGTTTTCTGGTAGGCCTGGGCACGCTGGACGAGCGCATGGTCATCCTGCTGGATATCGAACGTTTGATGACCAGCGACGAAATGCAGTTAGTGGAACCGGCTGCTGCCTGATTCCCTTTTATCTATCTCAATCATTTTTTTTAAATCTGAATCAGGAGCAGCCAACATGGGTCTGTTTAACCGCCAAGCCGAAGTCCGCGCCGACCAACTCGCTAACGTCATCATGGCCATGGCCGATGGCAATTTTGATCAACCGCTGAACGCGGGCACGGATGCCACCAACACCCGCGTTTATGATGCGCTGCGTCGCCTGCAAGGCACCCTGCGCGACCAACGCGCCGAAGCCCGCCAGACCGAAGAACTGGAAGGCGCACTGCGCGGCATGATCCAGAAGCATCAGGATGGCTGGATCGATGAAGTCATCGCCACCAACCGTTTTAGCGGTACCCACAGCCGCATTGCGGGCGATATCAACGATCTGGTCGCCGCGCATATCGCGGTCAAGATGAAAGTGGTGGACGTGGTCACCGCTTATGCCCAAGGCGACTTCAGCCGTTCGATGGACCGGCTGCCGGGCAAAAAAAGCCAGATCACCGACGCCATCGACCAGGTGCAACGTGGCCTGCAAGAAGCCGACCATGCCACCAAAGAAGCCAACGATATTCTGGCCAGCATGGCGCAAGGCGACCTGAGCCTGCGCATGCACGGCACCTATCACGGCCGTTTTCAGGATCTGACCAGCAGCATCAACGCGGTGGCAGACAGCATGAGCGACATCATCGACGAAATGCGGCATATGTCGGCCGAGCACGAGAAGGGCGATATCGACGTGCAAATCAACGCCGAACGCTTTGCTGGCGCGTATCGCACCATGGCGCAAGGCGTCAACGAAATGGTCGGTGCCCACATCTCGGTCAAGAAAAAAAGCCATGGCGGTGATCAAAGCCTTTGGCGAAGGCGACTTTAGCGCGCCGATGGAACAACTGCCGGGCAAGAAAGCGTTTATCAATCAGACCATCGAACAAGTGCGCGCCAATCTGCAAGCCTTGAACGCCGATGTGGTGATGTTGAACGAAGCCGCCGCGGCCGGCCTGATCGAAACCCGCGCCGATGTCAGCCGGCATCAAGGCGACTTTGCCCGCATCGTGCAAGGCATGAACCAGACGCTGGAAACGCTGGTGGAACCCATCATCACCGTTAAGGCGCGGCCGGTATGGTAAATAACGCGGCGCGTGAAATCGCCGCCGGCAACAACAATCTGTC
Source organism: Silvimonas sp. JCM 19000 (assembly GCA_001313065.1). The sequence goes on along the minus strand of BBFD01000030.1, from coordinate 1,794 downwards.
GCGTCGTACCGAAGAACAAGCCGCCTCGCTGGAAGAAACCGCCGCCAGCGTGGAAGAACTGACCGCCACCGTGAAGCAGAACGCCGCCAATGCGCAACAAGCCAGCCATCTGGCCTCGGAAGCCAGCGTGGTGGCGGGCAAGGGTGGCGACGTGGTCAACAAAGTGGTGACCACCATGGCATCGATCGACGAAAGCTCACGCAAAGTGGTCGAAATTATCAGCGTGATTGACGGCATTGCCTTCCAGACCAACATCCTGGCGCTGAACGCCGCCGTCGAAGCAGCGCGTGCCGGTGAGCAAGGTCGTGGCTTTGCGGTGGTGGCCGGTGAAGTGCGCAACCTGGCGCAACGTTCCGCCGCCGCCGCCAAAGAAATCAAAGGTCTGATTTCGGATTCGGTGGGCAAGGTGTCGGATGGCACGCGTCTGGTGGAAGAAGCCGGTCACACCATGACCGAGATCGTGAGTTCGATCAATCGCGTCAACAGCATCATGACCTCGATTGCCGATGCCTCGGCCGAACAAAGCTGCGGCATTGATCAGATCAATGTGGCCGTCACGCAAATGGACAGCATGACCCAGCAAAACGCCGCGATGGTGGAACAAGCCGCCGCCGCTGCCGAAAGCCTGCAAGACCAGGCCGCCGCACTGGAAATGGCCGTCGCTTCGTTCAAGCTGGGCCGCGATGCCCAGACCGATGCCCCGCGCCGTGCTGAAGTGATTGCGCTGGGTGCACGTCGCGTCTCGGGGGGGCGTGGTACCGCAGTGCAGATGGCCGATGGTGAATGGCAGCAGTATTAATCCAGTGATACACAGCCGGGCCGCATTGCGGTCTGGCGTGAACTACGCTGAATGACATTCGGGTGCGTGCTCGCAGGGGCACGCACCGTTGTCATTGCGGAGCACGAATCATCGCCAAACCCGCGCCACCGCCAGCCACCACCGGCCCGACGCCGTTTCATGACAACCGCTTCAATATCGAGGCGGTCAAGCTGATGCCGGGCGAATTCTTTGTCACCCAACGCGACATGATGCTGGTCACCGTGTTGGGTTCGTGTGTGGCCGCCTGTGTACGCGACCGCGTGAGCGGCGTCGGCGGCATGAATCACTTTATGTTGCCGGACGTGGCGCGCTTTCCCAACAGCGCCGAAACCATGCCGGCGCGCTTTGGCGAATACGCCATGGATATCCTGATCCGCCGCATCTTGCGCAATGGCGGCCGCATCGAAAACCTTGAAGCCAAACTGTTTGGCGCTGGCAATGTGTTGCACCAGTTAACCCAGGCCGACATCGGGCGCAAGAACGCGCAATTTGTGCGCACCTGGCTGGCACGGGCCGAAATTCCGGTGGTGGCCGACGACTTGCTCGACCAATATCCGTGCCGCGTGCACTACTTTCCACACAGCGGCATCGCGCTGGTGAAAAAAAAGCTCACACGGCTGGCCAACGACACCATTTTCGAGCGTGAACGCGAGCTGCATCAAAGACTGGGCCGGATCGGGCCAGAGGCACTCGACGCCACCCCCACGCCGCCCGCGCCATCGGGCAAGCAAAGCGGGTGACGCCCGCGCCATACCGGCTTATGATGGCCGCTTTTGGCCTACAGAACGAGCGTTCTCTCGCGTACCCGTTCTGCCTATCTGATTGCGCACCATGAAGCCACGTTCCGCCCGCTCTGCTCGCCCCTCCCGCCGGCTACCCATCCTTGCCCCGCTGCCGCTTGCTCTGCTTGTGGCGGCTTTGTTATGCGCGCTGTTCCAGCTAGTGGGTCCGGCCGCTTGGCACGCCATTCCCGG
>BBFD01000029.1 GCA_001313065.1 Silvimonas sp. JCM 19000 | reverse complement strand
CTGGTGCTGGCCGCCAGCGCCAACGCCGCGCCCGCAGTTCCCACCAACATACAGCCGCAAGCTGGCGCTTATCTGGCCAACCAGTATTTTGCCAGCACGCTGTTTAACAGCACGCTGCAAGATCGTGGCGGCCAGAGCCGCTTCAGCCTGGGCGATAACGACTATAAAAAAAATCCCTCCAGCGCCTGGGCACGCATTGTCGGCGGCGAGTTCGATAGCCATGCCGTCAACAATCAGATCGCGACCGACACCGATACCGCGCTGGTGCAAATGGGACTGGATCTGCTCGATAACGAAGTCGCGGGCGGCCGGGTGATCACCGGTTTGATGGCGGGCTTTGGCCGGGCCAAAAGCAACAGCAAAGCCTGGCGCGCGGCAGACAGCGTCGACGCCGAGACCAGCGGCTACAGCGTGGGTGTCTACGCCACCTGGCTGGGCGAGGGTCAAAGCGAAGCGCGCCGCCACGGCCCCTATATCGATACGTCGCTGCAATATGCGTGGTTTGATAACCGCGTCAGCAGCAGCCTGCAGCACGATGAGAAGTATCGCAGCGACAACTGGACCGCTTCGCTCGAAGCTGGCTACGACTTGCCGCTGGTGTTTAATCAGGACGACGCGTTTTTTTTCTCAAGCCGCAAGCGCAGTTCAGCTACAGCACTTTCGGCCAGTCCGACCACATTGATCAGTTTGGCCGCCGCATTGCCAGCAGCGAGCTGAACGGCTGGCAAAGCCGCCTGGGCCTGCGTCTGTACGGCACATTCCGCGACAATGCCGGCACCCGGACCCAGCCCTTCGTGGAAGCCAACTGGCATCACGCGTCGCACGTCGGCGCCATCGCTTTCGACGGCAACCTGCTGCAGAACGATGCACCGGCCAGCCGCTATGAACTCAAGTTCGGCCTGGAACGGCAACAGAATCGCGACTGGAACTGGTGGTTCAATCTAGGCGTGCAAGTCGGCGACGCCGGTTATGAAAGCGTGCAAGCGATGTTCGGGTCACGTAATTTGTGGTGAGCGGTAAAAGCTGCCCATGCAAGCGCCAGGTCGCAAAGACTGGCGCTTTTTTTTACGCCGCGACGCCTGTTTGATGCAGCGCGACCCAACTGCAGCGGAGCACTTGGGCAAGCCCGCGACGGCGAAAACCCGGATGGCGGCATGAATGATTGGGCAGGGTGTATTCAGGGAAATGTGCGGGTGTCCCCGCAAGCGAGGACAAGAACTCTGCGTGCTTGCGGCGGGTGGTGGATAGGGTTGGGCGTTCTTGCTGATGGCTTGGGTTGCTGGGTCTTGCCCCGCCCTGTTGGCGTTGTTACCCGGTCGTGTTCAATTAATTGCACGGTCTTTAACTGATCGTGTAGTCCAGAATATTCTGCAACACATTGATTTCATTCGACGAACGGCCTTTCTTACGGAATACCCGAATAGCATATCGCAGCGTTAGTGATGTCTAATACAGCTTCCACGCCCATACCCGAAGCTATAAAAAAATGTCCCTGAAAACCCGATTGCTATTCGCCGTTGCCTTCCTGGTGGCGGTGGTTATTGCTGTATTGTCGTCCGTCGCTTATTTCCGCATGGAGACCGAGATTGTCGCTGGCGCGCGCAACGAGATCCAGGCGTCGGTGCGTGGCAATAGCCAGGCGCTTAGCCGCTGGTTTAGCCAGCATCAAGATGCGGTGACCGCCGTGGCAGCCCACCTGGGCGGCGTCGCCGAGCCGATTCCGTTTTTTTGCAGACCGGCCAGCAAGCGGCTGGTTTTGATCAGTTATTTATTGGTTATGCCGATAAACGCATGATCTACCACAAGGTCGACAAACACGCGCCCGCAGGCTACGACCCGACGTCGCGCACGTGGTACAAAAAAAAGGCCGCGGCAGCCAACGCACCCATCGTGTCTGATCCCTATGTGTTTGCTTCGACCAAAGCGCTGGGCGTGACGTTTGCCGCGCCGGTGCAAGAAAACGGCCAGATGACCGCCGTGGTCGGTGGCGATGTCGCCCTGGAAGGCGTGATCAAAGTGGTTGGCGGCATTGAGCTGCGTGGCAACGGCTATGCTTCCTGGTCACCCAGGACGGCAAGATCGTAGTGCATCCGGCGGCCGAATCGACCCTCAAGCCGGTGGCGGATGTCATGCCCGGCCTGACCATGGACACCCTGAGCAAAGCGGTGGCCCAACACGATCTGGTTGAAGTCAAAATCGGCGATGACGAGAAATATGTCACCGCCAGCGCCGTTCCCGGCACTGACTGGATCATGGGCACCGTCACCGACAAATCGGTGATGCTGGCCCCCTTGCACAGCATGCTGACCGTGTTGCTGATCAGCGGCATCGGCATGGGCGTGGTTGCGGTCATCCTGGCTGCGTTTGCGCTAACCAGCTTGCTGGGCGGACTGGTGCGTCTGCGCGATGCGCTGACTGAAATCTCCTCCGGCCATGGCGATCTGACCCGCACCATCCCCGTTACCCATCGCGACGAAATCGGCCTGACCGCCGAAGCTTCAACCAGTTTGTGAGCAAGCTGCGCGGCATGTTTATTCAGGTGCGCGACAACGCGGTGGAGCTGTCAGGTGGTGTGCAGGATTTGCATAATGTGACCGAGCGCCTGAGCAGCGAATCGCAACGTCAGGCCGATATCTCTAGCGCAACGGCAGCCACCATCGAAGAAATCACCGTCAGCATCAGCCATATCGCCGACGGGGCCTCGCAAAGCGAAGCGGCTGCCAGCGAAACCGGCGCAGTCAGCCTGCAATCGGCGAGCGAAGTACAACAGCTGGCCACCGATATCGATTCGATTGCCACCTCGGTCGATCATCTGCCGAGACGCTGGCGGCACTGGGCGAGCGCTCCAGCCAGATCACCAACATCATCGGCGTGATCAAAGAGATTGCGGACCAAACCAATCTGCTGGCGCTTAACGCTGCCATCGAAGCCGCCCGCGCGGGTGAACAAGGCCGCGGGTTTGCGGTAGTGGCCGATGAAGTGCGCAAGCTGGCCGAGCGCACCGGCAAAGCCACGGTCGAGATCGGCACGCTGATTGGTCAGACCGACGACCAGATCCAGACCGCGCTGGCGGATATGGATAACACCCGGACCTCCGTCGCAGGCGGCGTGCAGAAGTCGCATGATGTCGCCACGCAAATCGGCCGCATCCACGAAAAAAATGGATGATGTTGTGCGCAGCATTCGCGACATCGCCGATGCCACGCGCGAGCAATCGATTGCCACCACCGACATGGCCAAAGCGGCGGAACAGGTAAATCGCTTGTCCACCGAGACTGATGCAGTGGTGCAACACGCGTCTGGCACTGTCGCCGCGCTGAACCAGCGCGCGCGTTCTTTGCATGCTTTGGTGGAGCAATTCCGGCTTTAATATTTGCTTCAAATGTAAGGGGCAGTACACTGGCGGGTGATGCTAATGGCATCACCCGTTTTTTATTCGATTGGCCACCGCACATGACTGAAGACCTGTCCACCGACAAGGCTGACAAGAACAACGAGCAGCTCAAGTCCCAGCGCTTTGAAATGCTGGAAAGCATCGCCGCCGAACTCTCGGGCGAAGTGGTGTTTCCCACCTGTTTTGATATCGCCATCCGCGTGCGCAACGCCATGCGCGACCCCAACGCATCGCTGCCCAAGATTGCCGGCGTCATCAAAACCGAACCGCTGGTGGTAGCCAAACTGTTGCGCGCCGCCAACTCGGCCGCACAAGGCAATAACCGCAAAATCACCGACGTTGAAAGCGCCATTGGCGCCTTGGTATCGACGCCGCCCGCTCGGTAGCCCTGGCCACGGCAATGGACCAGTTGCTGCGCTCGCGAGAGCTGGTGGTGTTCTCCAACCTGGCGCGCAATCTATGGAACCACTCGCTGCTCAGCGCCGCCGCCGCCCGTGTGCTGGCGCAAAAGCTGACGCGGGTGAACCCGGACGACGCCTTGCTGGCCGGCTGATCCACGATCTGGGCGCGTTTTATATGCTGTACCGCGCCGCCAAATATCCCGAACTGGTGGCGCGGCCCAATACGGTGGAATACCTGATCGCGCAATGGCACGGCAGCATCGGCGAATCATTGATGTATGCGCTGGATATTCCCGAACACATCATCGAAGCCACCCGTGAAAACGACAATCCGCGCGATGAAGTCACCGAATTACGCAACCTGACCGACGTGTTGTTTGTGGCCAATTTGCTGGCCGGCGGCTTGATCGAGATGGAAAGACTGGATTTGGGCGAAGTCAAAGGCCGCCCGGAATTAAGCAACCCGCTGTTCACCGAGCAAATGGAAGAAATCAAGGTGGTACACAAAGAGCTGCTGTCGACGTTTTCGATGTAAGTGCGGCGCGCGAGAAATCGATAACAAGAACCCCTCGCCCAGCCGCAGCAAGCCCTGTTACAATGCCCGACCTTCCCGCCCGGGTGGTGAAATTGGTAAACACAGCGGACTTAAAATCCGCCGGCTTACGCCTTGTCGGTTCAAGTCCGATCCCGGGCACCAGGAAAGCTTCCGAATTCTTCCGTAAGAGCCGAAAAGCCGCATCAACATTAGGTTATGCGGCTTTTTTTGTTTCCGGGACCATCCAAGACCTACGGTTGAATCCGCGGGTATATGGGGTAAGTCCGGTTCAATTAAGAAGTTACCCCCAGATGCCGCTTACAGATATCCAGATTCGCAAAGCCATTGCGGAAAATGGTCATGCGTTCATTGAACGCCGCCAGATGAGCCCGGTACGCGGCCCAAGCCTCCTCAAAGCTTTGGGGTGCCGTGCTGGTGGCCAGCGGGGTTTCACGGAGCGGGTAAGTGGTTTTTTTTCTTTTGAACATGCTGGTCCTTGGTTCAGGCGTTACGGAATGCGCTGATGCGCTCGTTCCTCCAGGTGCAAGATTTAGAGGTGCCAAAAAAAACCCGGATGGCGCCAGTACTGGCGCGGCTTGAGGGGTGCCACATGAGTGCGAGAAAAGCGACCGATTTAGCTGCAGGCGTGGCGGGTAGACGATTGCGCGCGCTGGGAGAGTAAGGGGATCGAGCATAACGCCGACTTGCGGTCAGCCACGCGAGAACCGCGGCAAGTAATCGGCCAAAGCGGACTTTGATGTCAGTAAGTTAAAATGGCCGCTGTAGCGAAGAAGGGATCATTTGGAGGCACCTACCTCAGAATCATCCATGCCGTAGTTTTTTTTACGGCTGCGCGAAAGAATGGTAGTCTCACCCGATCGATCAAACGGGGTTACTCAGATGCTACATAAATTTTCAGTGAGACATTTCCGCAACTTTTCAGAGTGGTTACATTTCGATTTAACCAGCCAACAATACGAATTTAATGAGAGCGCGGTCAACAAAGGCATTGTAAGACATGCCATGATTTATGGGCCTAACGGTGGCGGCAAGTCCAACTTGGGTCTTGCAATGGTTGACCCAGTTTTGCATTTGATCGATTCTCCAAGTTACTTTTCCTCATTGGAAAACAACTATCTTAATGGAAAAAAAACAAGACATCATCGCGGAGTTTGTTTTTTGAATTTCGCATTGACGACGTCGATATAATATATAGCTATGGAAAAAAAATCTATAACAAAGTTAGTTTATGAAAGTCTTTCGATAGATGGCATTGATATTCTTCACATAGATCGCCGCAATTCACATTTAGCGAACATTGAATTGAAAGGCGCGGAACATTTAAAGAAAGATGTTGGCGACTCTGGAATATCACTACTTAAATACATCAATAGCAATTCAATTCTAGATGACACAAAAAAACAAACAAGACATTTGCCAAGCTACTAAAGTTTATTGAGGGCATGGTTTTCTTTCGTTCGTTGCATGCGAACAACAAGGGGGAATATATAGGCAAAAAAATATTGGTGTTAAGCGCTTATCGCAAAGCATCATCGAGACCGATTCCCTTTCGGATTTTGAAAAAAATTCCTAAATGATGCTGGCATAGAATGCTCGCTAATTGTTGATGTCGACGCAAGTGGCAACAAAGCTATATATTTTGATTTTGGCGAAACAAAACTTGAATTCGGAACGGTTGCATCCACAGGCACGTTATCTTTAGGTATTTTCTATTTTTTGGTGGCTCCGATTAAAAAGTGGAGCGGTGACTTTCGCATATATAGACGAATTTGATGCGTTCTATCATCATTCTTTAGCTTCAACTATAGTTGAAAAAAATAATTGCGTCTCAAGCTCAAACCATCCTGACCACTCACAATACTGGGGTTATGAGCAACGATCTTCTGAGGCCTGACTGCTATTTCGTACTGGACAGGAATATTGCGCCGATAACTGAGCTAACTGAGAAAGATCTTCGCAAGGCTCATAATTTAGAGAAAATCTACAAAGGACTATCGAGCTAATGGAGCGCACCCTATTCATATTTGAAGGTGAAAAAAGCGGAGAAACTCTACTTTAAAAGTTTAGAGCGTGCATTTTTTTCCATGACCAAGAAAATCGGATCTTGGCGAGTTTTCAAAATGATCTCTATGAACTTTATGAGCAAATCTCGGCAGACGAAGACCTGGATCTTTTTGAACTAATTAAAGAGTTAAATCCGAGCGCGAATGAAGACGAGCAAATTAAAGGGCTCAGGCGCGACCAAATTGGCCAAATTTATCTCTTTTTTTGATCTCGAACCAAATGACGAAAAGTTCACCGGGGAAAACCTGCTAAAGATGCTGGCTCGATTCAACAACGAGACAGATCATGGGAAGTTGTTCATAAGCTACCCGATGATTGAAGCCATACGAGATTTTCAAGACATTGACGAATATCTCGTTAGGACTGTGGCTCTTTCCGACTGCGTGGGTGCGCGTTATAAACAAATTTCCGCCGATCGGGGCAGCCACGCTTACCAAGACGCAAAAAAAATTGACAAACAAGGATGGCTTGTTTTGATTGAGCCAATCTTCGAAAGGCCAACATACTTACGACTCACATAGACACCCCAGCTCCTGTGAGCGATCAGGCATCCATTGCCGAGGCGCAACTAACAAATGGCTCGCCGAATGATCCCATGTCCGTACTCAGCGCGTTCCCGATTTTTTCTTGCCGATTATTTTGGGGACGCTTTGAGACAGGTTGCGTCAACTACGTAAGTTATAGACTTTAATGAATAGGTGACAACGCTCGCGAAAGGTGCAACAGCGCCCCGGATTTAAGTAGTTCGGCGATTCAGTCACAATAGATACATAGGTCAGCAATCAAACCTAGTTCCTGATGGGTTTTCGTTGGACCCCAACCGGAAAAGTGTTTCCGCAACGCGAAGAACACGCGTTGATTTTAAAGGATTTGTTTGATGTTTTTTTGATCACCCGTTATAGAAGCAAAATGGCGACAACCCCCTGATTCTAAAGCAACATCGCCCAGGCAGTTGAAAACTGCCGAGAATGTGAGTCCATGGGAGGCTGCCAGTTTCGTGGACACCTTGTTAAGCGGTATGGACTGCCTTAGCGTCCATAGCCCCTGGTGACCGCACACAGAGCAGACTCGAGTTACGGCGTGCTCCACCGTCCGCTCAGGCCAATTACCTGCCTAAGGCCAACGCTCAATAATCGTTCAAATGGAAGTTAGCTGCACGCGCCTGCATCTGCGCAGAAACGTGTACTGAAAGCTCTGACGCAACCTTTTCATCGAAGTGCTTCTTTCCAATGCCAGGACGTTTCAGCGCGTGGAAGTAATAAGCTTGCCGAAATCTCTGGCCTTCCTAATGAGTGCTGTGCATGCGAACGCTACCTCCAATTACATATGGGTCGGCCCCCAAGGCACCATGATAAAAAAAACAAGCGTGGGGGGTAACATCGGGGTATATATCAATTTCATACTCCACGAATACCAAACAAATAAAGTGTTACAACCCGCCTTTTCAAGTCCGATCCCGGGCACCAGGTCAAATACAACGCAGCACACCGCAGTCCAGAATCCCCCGCCAGGCTTTGCTTTCGGGGGATTTTTTGTTTTGGGGCGCTCTGGCGGAACCGGGCCGTTGTGATGCGGAAGACGAATACCGTCGTCTCACGCTCAAAATGAGCAATAGGTTGATATTTTCGACCGCTTTTTATCATTATTTTGATATCTCGCCGCTCTCGCCCAAGCGTGTGGGCCTGAAAAGACCTGAGCCTGCGGCAGCGCCTCATGCCGCCTAACTCAGGGCCGCCCAAAGGCAGCAGCACTGCATCGTCCTCATGCACCCCGTCCGGCCGCGTCACGATACTCGTCTCATCCACCGCCACCCACCGTCCCGTCGCCAGTTCGCGCAAATACACCCGCCAGTTGCGCGTCAGCGCTTGCAGTACGGCGGGCGTGGCGTGGCGGATTTCGGTCATGATGGCGTAGCTCTGCAGCCCCGCCAGAAAACCCTGCGCACCCAGCAGCACAAATGGCTCCACGCTTCCACATCGATCTTGATGCACGCGCGCCTGGCGGCAGACCCGGCAAAGTACGCGTCCAGCATTGTCGTCGGCACCTGCAGCGCCGTAATGCGGTTGCCGCTGCCGGCCGTGCGGGGCAGCGCCAGTGACGATGCGCCCGACCAGTCCGTGTCGATATTCAGTGGCGCGGTGCCCACTTTCTCGCAAACCGCCATCGCCTCGATCGTCACGTTGTGGCGGTAGGCCAGCGTGGCGCGCAGATACGGCAGCAAGGCCGGATTGGCTTCAAAGGCAACGATCCGGCCGTCGAATTGGTCGGCAATTTCCAGCAACATCTCGCCGTAATTGGCGCCGATATCGATGATCAGATCCCAGTCCGCCAGCGCCAGCACATCGCGCCACAGCGCTTGCGCCACCGGGCTGAACGGTTGGCCGGATTGCAGCAAGCGGCGGCCGCGTTGGTCGTCCGGGTTAAGGTATAGCGCATGACCATTCAGCTGGATTGAAGCAAAGCCGCCGTCCATAACTCCCCACTTGTTAATCACACGCCATGCAGATAAACCAAGGGGCCCGCCCCACGGCAAGCCCCTCGTGCTTCTATCAAGTTAGGCAATGCAGCCGCGTCAGAACGATTTGCGCAGCTTGACCGACACCGTCTGGTTGTAAAAGTCCTTATGCCCTTCGCCGTCGTAGCGCGCGGTAATTTCCAGGCCGTTACTGCGATGTAGCACCAGGCCCGCGCCGCCGCGGAACAGCCATGGCGACGGGTTCAGCCCGTACGTCACAAAGGCCGGGCCGCCGCCCACAAACGCCGACGTCACTTGCGCCTGGCGCGCCATCAAGTCATAGCCCGCGCCAAAGTTGGCCGTCCATGACACATCGTCATTGATGGTCTGGAACAGTTTGGCGTCGGCCGACACGATGAACTCCTGCGTGCTTTGTTCCGCCACGTTCAGGTTCAGGCTGTCTGCGCCGGTTTCGCTATAGCTATCGTTGTGCACGCTGCGGTAATCGGCACGAATCGACGGGGTGAGATTGGTGTTGGCGTTGTATGCAATCGTCTTGCCCAGGCCCACACCGGCATGGGCGTTCCAGCCGTTGTAACTGCTGTCGGCGGTGCGGATAACGTCACCAAAATCAATGCCGCGATTGCCACTGGTGTGGTTGCGGCCGTAGTCGATCTGCCAGCTCAAATCGGTGGCTGGCGCCAGGCTGTGGCTGCCATAACCCATCAACTGATAGTTGTTGATGCTGGCCGATTGCGGCGCGTCGGTGCTGGCGCCGCTGACGTGAGTATGCGCATAGGTAAACGCAATACCGGCGCGGTCTTTGGCGGTGACGCCACCATCCACGCCCACAATCACACCGGCGCTGTCGGCGTCATAACCGGCCACCGCGTCTTCCTGGTCTTGCTTGGCCCACGAGCCAAACGGCTTCAGCCATATTTGCCGATCAGTCACATAGCCATCACCCGCCGACAAACCACGGTTGCTTTCCTCGCGCGCCTGGATCACGCGGTCGGTCAGGTTCAGCGTCATGGCGGTGGCGCTGGACGTCCCCCCCGCCACCAGCGGCACCATTTGATGCACGGCTTTGTTGATATCGGCATCGTTGGTCAGCTGGCCCAGCTGGCTGATCACGTGGTTCATGTCCGCGCTGCCGCCGCCGTTGCTGATGATGGCATCCAGCGCGCCCGCCGCCCCACCGGCCGCGCCGCTATTGGGACTGTTGTTGACCACGGTTTGCACTTGCACGCCGCGCTTCACGTTCAGATCCACGTTGTTGCCGTCGATAACGCCTTCAAAGTCGAACAGCACGCTGTTGTCGGTCACGTTAAACGTGGACGCAGTCAGCCCGCTTGAAGTAATCACGCCCGGCAGCACGCCGCCTTTAACCAACGTTGCGCCTTGAGTTACGTCCACCGCGATATTGGCGTTGGCCGGCAAGCTGGCGGTGCCGGTTACATGCAACTGACCGTATTGCGTGGGCGACGTGGCTTCCATGCTGTAGACACCGCCCGCTTGCTGCACGTAATTGCCGGTCAGCGTAATCGGCGTGGCCGAGCGCACGTCCAGCGTGCCGCTGTTGGTCAGCGTGCCGGTCAGGTTGTGGCGTGCGTTCAGCAAGCCATCGCTGCTGATATTGATGGCGCTGGCGGCCAGCGTGTTCTCGGTGGTGTAAGTGCCGTTGACGTTGATGGCCGAAGCGCCACCGCCATCCGCCACCGCGCCGGTCACGCGCGAACCGTTAACCAGATTCAGCACACCGCCATTCAGCGTCAGCCCGCTGTCGATCAGCGCCGAGTTGTTCACCGTGCCCGCCACGTTAAACACGCTGCCCGCCACGGTGTTCTTGACGTTGAAAACGCCTTCGCCAGCCACTTCCAGATCGCCCACATTGATGGTGTTTTCAGTGCCAAAGGTGCCGTTGACCTGCACCGTGCCGGGGCCGCTGATGGCGCCGGTTACCCGGCTGCCCAGGCCATTCAGCGCCAGCACGCTGCCGCTTTGCGCCGTCACCGCGCCATTGATCACCGCCGTGTTCTGCACATTGCCTGCGTTAACCAGCGCGCCGGTCAGGTCATCATCCAGCGTCAGCGTAGCGGGCGCGGCCACGTTAACGCTGCCCGCCGTGATGGTGCCTTCCGAGCGAAATTGCCATTCACGTTAACCACGCCGCCGCCGGTGATATTGCCGGTAACGCGGGAGTCGGCGTCCAGGTTCAGCGTGCCGTTGTTGCCTACGGTGGGCGCGGTGATGGTATCCACCACTTCCAGCGTGCCGCCCGTGCCGACATTCACTGCGCCAACGTTGATCAAGCCGGTGTTGATATAGCTGCCATTCACGTTAACGGTGGAACCCGCGCCGGTAATGTCGCCTTCGACCACGGCATTGTTGCCATCCAGATTAAGCACGCTGCCCGCCGCGCCCACCACGCCCACGCCCAGCGTGCCGCTGTTGTTGATGGTGCCGGCGTTGGCAATCGGGCCAGCGGCAAACACCGCGTTGTTGTTGCTTAAGGTACCGGCGTTGCTGATGGTGCCGGTGGTGGTGACGGCGTTGTTTACCGTCAGCGCGCCACCGCTATTTACATTAAGCGTGCCGGTGTCGATGGTGTTTTCAGTGGCGAAAGTGCCGTTGACGTTAACGGTGGAGCCGGTGCCGGTAATCGCGCCCGTCACGTGCCCGCTGGGGCCATCAAGATTCAGCGTGCTGTTGGCCAGCTCCACCGTGCCGTTCAGCACGCCGCTGTTGGTCACGGTAGTGGGTGCAGCCGGGTTGCTGATCAGGATGGCTTGCGGCGCGTTGATGGTGCCGGTGTTAATGATGCCGCCGCTGATGGTGGAGGCATCCACCGCAATGCCGGTCTGCCCGGCCGTGATGGTGCCGTTGTTGGTGAGCGTGCCGCTGATGGTGGTCGGGTCAATACTGATGCCGGTGCCGTTAACGGACGTGATCTGGCCAGAGCTGATCACACTGCCGTTGATGGTGGCGTCGATCAAGCGCACGCCGTAGCTGTCGCCGCTGATGCTGGCGCTGTTGCCGCTGCTGCTCAGATCGCCATTCAGCGTCGAGTTACGGAAATACACGCCGGTATCATCGCCGGTCAGGCTACCGGTATTGCTGATGCCGGTGCCGATAGTGGCCGCGCCGTTGACCGACAACGCGGTCGGGCCGCTCACGCTGCCGGCATTCTGCACGCCGCCTGCCAGCGTGGCGTCGTTAATGTCGATGCCGCCTGCATCGCCAGCGATATGACCGGTGCTGGTGTTGATAATCGCAGCCGCCGTGCTGCCGCCATGCAGATCAATGCCACGGCCGCCTTCCCCGCCGCCTTGCAGCGATCCCGAGTTGCTGATCTGGCCAGTCACGCTGGAGCTGCTTACTTCGATGGCCGACGCTTGCGTGGCCACCACCTGGCCGCTGTTGAGCAGATTGCCGGTAACAGTACTGCCGCCGCCCACAAAGATACCGCCGCCATACCCGGCCGAGCCAAAGGTCACCAGGCCTTCGTTATTGATATCGCCCGTCACGTTGGCATTGCTGTTGACGTCGATACCCAGCGAATCCGCCTTGATCTGGCCGCTGGCGGTGTTGTGGATGCCGCCCGCGCCAATCACGCCGCCATCCAGATAAATACCTTCCGAGCCGGTGTTGAGCGTGCCGCTATTGCTGATGCCTTGGGCGATGCTGCTGCCGTCGTGCACATAAATGCCATAAGCCACCTGGGCGTTGCCCGCACCGTGCGCGTTGACGGTGCCGCTGTTCACCAGCGCGCCGGTCACGGTGCCCTGGTCCAGATTGATGCCGCTGTTATTGATGGCATCCAGCGTGCCGCTGTTGGTGACATTGCCGTTGACGGTGGAATGGTTCAGCGCCAGCGCGTCACCGGCGGCATTGATGGTGCCGCTGTTCAATACATTGCCGGTTACGGTCGAGGTGGTATCGATGCTGAAGCCGCCCCATCCACATCGCCGTTAACGCGGTTGATATGGCCCGCGTTGATGACATCGCCCACCACCGTGCTGCCGGTCAACTGCAAACCGTAGCCATTGGCATTGATGGCGCTGGCGCTGCCCAGGTTGATGCCGCCCGCCAGAATGTGGCTGTTGTTGGCGATGACGATGCCGCTATTGCCGCCGGTGTTGATGGTGCCGTTGTTGATGACGCCGTTACCCACGGTGCTGTTGTTGACGTTAATGCCGGTGCCCACCGCCGCGGTCAGCGTGCCGCTGCTGGAACCCACCTGGCCATCGACCGTGGCGCTCGCAATATTGATGGCGTTCAGGTCCGGCGTATTGATGGTGCCGCCGGTATTCAGCACCGCGCCGTGCACGTTGGACGTATCAATATTGATGTTGCCGCCGTAGTCGCCCACATTGCTGTGCAGATTGCCCGCGTTGCTGATGTCGCCGCTTACGTTCGAGTTGTTGACCACATCAATCGCGGAGCCCGAGCTGGCAATCTCGCCGCCTTGGGCCACGGTAATCCCGCCTGCTGACACCGTGGCGGCATTCAGCTCGATGCCCGCCATGGCGGAGGTGATCGCGCCGCTATTGCTGATGCCCGCGGCCACTGCGCTGTTATCCACCCGGATGCCGTAGGCGGCCGTATAGCTATTGCCGCCCAGCGCATTGACAGTGCCCGCGTTGCTGATGCTGCCCACCTGGCTGCTGCCGGTAATGCTGATGCCCGAATCGCTATCGCTGTTCAGCGTGCCACCCAGATCATTGCGCACCGCGCCCGTCACCGTACTGTTAACCACGGCCACGCCATTACCCAGGGCCGAATTGCTGCCGCCCGGGGTGCTGTTAACGGTGCCGGTATTGATCAGGTTGCCGTTAATGATCGACGTGCTGATGCCGATGCCACCGCCGTAGCTGGCCGCGCCCACATTAATCTGCCCGCCATTCTTGACGTCGCCGGTTACCGCCGACCCGGCAACGTTAATGCCCAGCCCGTTGGCGTTAATGATGGAACTGGGTCCGGTACTGATGCCGCCGCCCTGGATGGTGGCGCCATTGCTCACCAGGATGCCGTCACCGGCGGCATCGATGGTGCCGTTGTTGACGATGCCCGCCCCCGAAATACTGCCATCCAGCCCGATGCCGCTGGATGCGTTGGGCTGCGTCGCCCCACTGGCCACGATATGGCCCGAGTTGGTAATGGTGCCCGTTACCGTACTGCTATTGGCGACGCTGACTGCCACGCCCTGACCACGCGTAATGCTGCCCTGGGCGTCGTTAACAATACTGCCGGTAATCACGCCGCTGGTAACGCTGATACCGCCGCCATCCGAAGTCTGGCCGCCGTAGCTGTTGACCATGGTGCCGTTGTTGTAGATACCGCCGACGACCTGGGTGCCGGTGACTTCAATCCCCAGGCCGGTGGTACCGATGGTGCCGGTATTGTTGATGCCGTCGGCGTTCACCCCGCCCCCGTTAATCACGCGGATGCCGACGCCACCCACGCTGATCGAGCCCGCGTTATTGACGGAGCCCGCATGGCCACCATCCAGCAAGATGCCATCGCTGAACGCCGTAATCTGGCCCGTGCTGCTGCTGGTGATATGGCCGGTGACCGTGCCATTCACCACCAGGGCGTTGCTCAGTGCATTCAGCAAACCGCCGTTGTTATCAATGCTGGCGGCGGTAATGCCGTTGGCGACGTGCACCAGCGGCGCATCGCTATACCAGCCGCCCCCCTGGCTGATAACCACGGCTTCGCCGCTATCCACTTCGCAACCGGTGCCGGAATTAACGGCGGTGGTGCAGGTGGCTAATGCTTGTGCGCCTGCTAGACCAAAGCACGCGGCGGAAATGGCGAGGGCCAGTTGGGAGGGCCTGGGTTGGCGGGTTTTTTTGTAGACATGAGTAAGCGCCTCTTGCGGACTAAGCGGAAAGATTTGCGCCCAAAGCAAGCAACACGGCCCCGCGTAGAGCAGGGTCCGGCCGGGATGATCGTTACGATCTGATAATTGTTCTGCTCACCCAATATAGAGGCGGCAAACCGCGCCACGGTGACGTTTGTCGGGGTCTGACAGGGCTGTAGGTCAAGGCCGACGCCCTTAGCCTGCTCTGGCTGACGCGGCAAAGCAGACGGCCTCAACTATGCTGGGAGCATTGCAAAAAACCTGCGGCGGAACTGGTCTTGCTGACTTTTGTAACCACGTGCAAAGCCGTCTCAGCCATTTGCAACTCACGCTGCCGACGTGGCTGGCGCAACGCGACTGCGCCGTCATCGTGGTGGACTACGGCTGCCCCGATGGCGCGGGCGACTGGGTGGCGGCGCACCATCCGCAAGTAGCGGTGGTGCGCGTTAGCGATGACGACAGCTTTTGCCTGGCACGGGCGCGCAATGCCGCATTGCCCCATATCCGCACCGAGTGGGTGTGTTTTATCGATGCCGATATTCGCGTCACCGGCGCGCTGGCGGGCTGGTTTGCTCAACAGCCGCACCCGGCCGGCTTTTACCGGCCAGATCCCTTTGATTTTGATACCGGCGGTACCGTGTTGTGTCGCGTGCAAGACGTGCAACGCGCCGGCGGCTACGACGAATTGATCCGCGGTTATGGCGGTGAAGACACCGATCTGTACGCGCGCTTGTTGCGTATCGGCGTGCCGCGCAAAACGTTTAACGGCGCCTGGCTGGCGCCGATACGCCACGATACCGCAGCGCGCCTGCGCTTCTATCCCGACCAGGATCTGGACCAGCATCGACGACTGTTTCTGCTGTACCGGACCATCAAGCTGGATCTGATCGATCTGCATAAACGCATGCTCAGCGCCGAAGAAATGCGCACGATATTTGGCCTGGCGCAGCAAGCGCTGGCGGCTAACGCACCGCTGTCTATCAATCTGGGCGAACAACCCGAATTTCCCGCCTTTGAGGCTTCAGCCTGCAGCGCAGCCTGGTCTACAACCTCACACCGCGGCAAACATCATGAGCCGCATCCTGTTTGCGTGGGAACTGGGCGACAACCACGGCCATCTGTGGCGCTTGTTGCCGATTGCCTTGGCGGCGCGCGCGCAAGGCCATGACATCAGCTTTGCCCTGCGCGCCATGCGCAGCGCACAACGTTATCTAACGCCGCGTAGCGTGCCCTTTGTGGCCTGCCCCAATCCGTACGATGTGCCCGCGCTGGGGCGCGACCCGTCCACCTATGCCGACGTGCTGGCGCTAAATGGCGCCACCGATGTGGATTTGCTCGGCGGCATGGTGCGCGGCTGGCGGCAGTTATATCGGCTGGTGCAGCCCGACGTGGTGGTCATCGACCATGCGCCGACGGCCTTGATGGCCAGCCGCGTGGCGGGCATACGCAGCGTGCAGATCGGCACCGGCTTTGCCATCCCGCCCAGCCTGATGCCCGCACCGTGCTACCGCGCCTGGGATAGCGATATCGAGGCACGGCAACACACCCAGGCGGCGGTGGAGCACGCCGTGGCCAGCGTC
The DNA here is from genome assembly GCA_001313065.1 of Silvimonas sp. JCM 19000. The sequence goes on along the minus strand of BBFD01000029.1, from coordinate 4,803 downwards.
TGCGAAATGCCCTTGTCCACCGCCTTGCAAGCCGACCATACCCGCTTGTTATCGCTACCCGAACTCGACCATTACGCCACGGTGCGCCCCGCTGGCGCGCTGTTTCTCGGTGGCATGCCGCAGCCGCCCGCAGGCCAGGCGGTGCAATGGCATACCGACAAAACCCACATCCTGGTGTATCTGCAAAGCGGGGACTGGCTGGGCACGGTGCTGGAAGGCCTGGTCAATAGCGAAGCCGAAGTGATCGCCGTCGTGCCCGGCATTGCGCTGGCGCAGGCGGCGCAGTTTCCGGAATTGCGCATCTACCCGCAGCCGGTGCAGCTGGAGCCTTATTGCCGCGCTGCGATCTGATCATCAGCCACGGCGGCCACGGCACCGCGCTGAATGCCTTGCGCGCCGGTGTACCGCTGCTGATGTTGCCGCAGCATATGGAACAACTGCTGGTGACCGAACGTGTGGCCGTCGCTGGCGCGGGGCTGGGCGTGTTTCCCACTCATATCGAAAGCAGCTTTGAACACGTGCTGTTTACGCTGCTGATGTCGCCGCAATATCGCGCCGCCGCACAACAAGTGGCCACGCGCTACGCCGAATGGCGCGATGAATTTGCGCTGCAGCAGATGCTGGCGGTGCTCAACACGGCGTGCGCCGAGGCCGCTTGAATGAGCGCGTCGGCTGCATCATTCGTCGTCGCGCCGTCCCCACGCTGCGTTGTCGGTTTTGATCGGGTGATACAGCAGATTGGGCAATTCAAAACTGGCCGGGTCTTCATGAAAATACGCGGGCCGCGCCGGCCGCCACACATAAGTGCCGGGTGCGAGAAAGGGTTCGCTGGGCGTATTCAGATAATTGCGCGCCAGCCGCTGTCCGGGCCGCCGCGCCAGATCCAGCGTGCGCAAGCCGCACACGGCGGCCACGGTGGGCAGAATGAATTCGTAATGCCCCGCCCAGGCCGGGTCGGCCACGGCGTGCTGGTAGGCCAGCGCCAGGGTTCTGGAAACGCGAATCAGCGGATGAAAACCACGGCAGAACAAATGCGGGTCTACCGCAGCGGGCGCGCTGGCTTGCTGCCAATGAAACCACTCGATATCACGATCCCGCGGACGCAACGACGAGCTCAGCAAATCAGCGGGCTCGGCATGGTACTGGCTGAACAGATCAGCCCAGTTGCCGGCGAAATCGACGTCGTATTCCATAAACCACACCTGCGGCTGCGGCAGCGCCAGCAAACACGGCAGCATGGCGGCATCGAGCAAACCGCGCTGCACGCCGTCGTTGCGCAGCATTTGCGCATGGCGCTGTGGCAATACCGTGGCCGGGTCGGCGATGGCCAGATCGCTGTCCAGATCGATAAAGCGGCTGCGATTAAACACCAGCCGCCATTGCACCCACGGCGCACTCTCGGCGGCCAGCCGCGCAAAATGCGCGCGCACGCGCGGGGTATCGATATGCGAAAAAAAACACGCCACCGGCGCGCTGATCGGGCAAAGGGGGCTGCGGCACAGTCATGGGGGTGATTACACACGGTGGATTGGGCGGCTAATGCCAACAGCATAGCGGCTGGCGACGCAATATGACGCGGATTTGCGTGGTACTGGCCACCTACCACGCGCGGCCTTCCTGCCCGAGCAACTGGCCAGCCTGGCGCAGCAAACGCGGCTGCCTGATGAATTGATCATCGCGGATGACGCCTCCAGCGACGCAGTCTCGACACCGCCAAAAGCGTGGCGCTGCCGTTTACCGTGCATTACTTTCGCCAGGCGCAACGTGTGGGCTACGCGCATAACTTTGCCGCTGCAGCGGGCCAGGCGCGCGGTGATCTGATCTTGTTTTGCGATCAGGATGATGTGTGGTTGCCGCACAAAATTGCGCAGATCGAGGCGCTGGCGGCCACGTCGCCCGCGCAGGTGTTCACGCATGATCTGAGCTGGTTTAGCGCCGAACGCCCCGCCGCCATTCCGTCCTATTTTGCGTATCTCCAGCAACTGGGACTGGACCGGGCCGTGTGCCTGAAAGGCTGTGCCCTGGCGGTGCGCGCCGAATTTATTGCGCAACACGGCTGGCCCGACCCGGCGGCGCAAATGCCGCATGATTTCTGGTTTGCTTTTTTTTGGGCACGGCGCTGCAACAACGCGCGTTTATAGAGCAGCCACTGCTGCGCCATCGCATGCACGGTGGCAATGCCTCAGCATGGTTGCCGCAACAAGCTGATCTGCAATTTGTGCGGCCCGAACAACTGGCCCACACCAGCGCCGTCGCGCAATTGATCGACCTGTGCATCAAGCCGCGCACCGTACGCTGGATTGCGCCATTGCTTGAAACCTTGGGGCGCATCGATACGCCCGCCGCCCACGCCGCCATCGCTCAGTTGCAATCCCAGCGCGCCAGACTGGGTGATCCCCAGCCCTGAACTGATCGCCCCCGCGGCAAAAAAAACGCGTGCTGCGCTGCGCAAAAAAAGTGGCCTCGCATGATACCGTCCGCATATCCACTGACCCCGCCGCTGATGACGCGTTAGCCAAGGCCTGCGCCCGGTTGCAACCGAGCGCCACAACACTTGCGCAACGCCCTTCCCCGTCAGCACATCCACGAGACATTTGATGGAATCGAAGATTGACCCCCTTGATCATGAGCTTGCCACCGACCCCACCCACACCCCGACCGCTCTGGTCCAGCCACCGCATGGTCTGGCGTTTGCCGAGCTGGCATTGGCGGTGGGCGGCTTTGCCATTGGTACCGCCGAATTCGCCGCCATGGGCATCCTTCCCGAAGTCGCCAGCGATCTGCACGTAACCATTCCCGAAGCGGGCCACATGATCAGCGCCTACGCGCTGGGCGTAGTGGTGGGCGCGCCGCTGATCACCATCCTGCTGGCGCGTATGCCGCGCCGCGCTTTGCTGATTGTGCTGATGTTGTTGTACGCCGTGGGCAATGGCGCCACCGCCTTGCTGCATCACTACGGCTGATGCTGGTGAGCCGCTTTGTGGCGGGCTTGCCGCATGGCGCTTATTTTGGCCTGGCCGCCCTCGCCGCCGCCGCGCTGGTGCCGCCACATAAACGCGGTGCGGCCATCGGCAAAGTGATGTTGGGCTTGAGCGTGGCCAACGTCATCGGCGTGCCCGCCGCCACCTGGCTGGGCCAGGCGCTCGGTTGGCAGGCGTGCTTTGCCGGTGTGGCCCTGATCGCCTTGTTTACCGCAGGCATGATTGCGTACACCGTGCCGCCGCTGCCGATGGCGCAAAAAAAGCCAGTCCGCTGACCGAACTGGGCGCGTTCAAACGTCCACAAGTATTGTTGACGCTGCTGGCCTGCGCCATCGGCTTTGGCGGCATCTTTTCGGTGTACAGCTATGTGGCTCCACGCTGACCCAGGTCACCGGCATGAACGCGCAGCATGTGCCGTTTGCGCTGGGCTTGCTCGGCGTCGGCATGATCGTCGGCAATATCGCTTGCGGCTGGTTTGCTGATCGCTGGCTGGAACGCACAATGCTCGGCTGGTACGGCTTTACCGTGCTGATGCTGCTGGTGTTTGTGCTGGCCGCACCGCATCTGTGGGCGGTGTTGCCGGTGCTGTTTGGCATCGGCGTGGCCTCGGCTTGCAATCCGGCCTTTCAGTCGCGCTTGATGGACGTGGCGGGCGACGCGCAATCGCTGGCGGCGGCGCTGAACCACAGCGCCTTCAATATCGCCAATGCGTTGGGCGCGTGGCTGGGCGGCATGGCGATTGCGGCGGGTCTGGGCTGGACCTCGACTGGCTGGGTGGGCGCCATCCTGGCCGTGCTGGGAATCGTCGTGGTGCTGTGGTCGTTTGGCCTGGAACGGCGCACGCTGCAGACCGCGTAAAACGCTTTTTTCCTGCTATTTATGCGGGTTAGCTCGCTTAAATAGCGGGATTTTGGTAGTTACATACGCAAATAAAACACCCGGCCAGAGCCGGGTGTTTTGCATTACAGGGACCGCTTTACGCCGGGGCGATTACGGATTAACCAGCGGCTTCATCTGATTGGCAAACGGCCAGCCCTGCGCGTAATCGGTATCAATCTGCCAATCGAACACACCCAAGGTGGCTGGATACGCCGCCTTGATGGCATTCCACGTGCTGGTGGCCTGGCCGATGCTCATATAGTTGGTCACGCCCGGGTTTACGCCAAAGCCGACCACCACATGGCTGGGGCCCAGCAACGTCATCCAGGTTGCGATATTGCTTTGTACATAGCTCGGGTCCGCCAGGTTGGGGCCGTCGTAGTACTGCGGCGCGCAATAATCCAGCGCGTTGCCCTGCAGCAGTTGCTGGCAGAAGGTCTGGTCCACCGCACTCCACGGCGCGGGTGCGGAGGTGATGATAAAGCCCGGCCAACGCGCTTTCAGTTGCTGGCTATCCACACCATTTCGCTGGTATTGGGGTTGTCGGACGCCTCGTAATTGTCCCAATCAATCCCGTCAAAACCGCCCAACTGGCTGTAGATGCTGATGATGCTGTTTACAAACGCCTGCGAGCGCGCGCGCGTTTCAAAGGTAACGTTCTCGTTGGCCCCGCCTATGCTGAGGATCACCTTGCGGCCTTGCGCACGCACCGTGGCGATATCGGCCACCAGATTGGCGGCGGCGGTGGCGTTCTCAGGGGCAATCCATTCCACCGCGCCCGTGCTGCCCGGCTGCCCATCCACGGGCGTGGCGGCAAACAGATAGATCACGTTGTAGTTGGCGTTCACGTTGGCAATGCGCACCGGATCGCTCAGCCAACGCGGCCAGTAGCCGCCCACCACATGCGCGGGCAAGCCGCCGGAAGGCGTCGGGGTGGGCGTGG
>BBFD01000028.1 GCA_001313065.1 Silvimonas sp. JCM 19000 | reverse complement strand
CGTCGCAACCCGCGACCCTGGCGCCCGGCAGTCTCAACAACAAGGTGTCAGGCGTGATTGAAGTGAAGATCGAAATGCCGCAGGGCATCAACGCTTCGCGCATCACCGCGACGCAGCCTGCCGGACAAGGTCTGCAGATCAAAACGCCGCGTGTCGGTACTTATATGGGAGGCACGGGCTGATGGCATGGCGTGATGATTTGCAGGGTGGGTCATTTCGTGGCGTGCCCTTTTACACGCAGCATGCGGGCGGTAAGATCGGCCGCCGCGTGCAACTGGTCGAATACCCGCTTAAAGACACCCCCAACAGCGAAGATATGGGCCGCAAGGCGCGTAGCTTTTCGATTGAGGCGTTCGTGTTGGGTGCCGACTACATGTCGGCGCGCGATGCCTGATCGACGCATTGGAGGCGCCGGGGCCCGGCGAACTGGTGCACCCCTACCGGGGCCGCCAGAGCGTCGTGGTGACCGACGCCTCGGTCGAAGAAAGCCCGGCCGAAGGCGGCATGGCCCGGTTCACCATCGAATTTAGCGAAGCGGGCGCAAACCTGTATCCGGCCAGTCGGTCGATGCAGCTGCCCAGTTGCAGGCGGCCGTAGACGATGCAACGGACGCCGCGCAGGCCGACTTTTTTTTGTCGTCGTGGTTGCCTGGCACCAGCGGCGCGGTGCTGCAGGACGCATTAGCCACCGCGCAGGTTGCATTTGACTGGGTGGACCAGCACCTGGGCTGATTAACGACGCCCAGTCGATGCTCGACAATTTGATTGCGCCGGTCCAGTCATTGATCAGCCAGCCGCTGGCGCTGTATCAACGTCTGGTCGGGTCGCTTGAACGCATCAACGGCACGTTGACCACGCCGTTGACTGGGCTCTCGGCATTCAGCAATGTCCAACTGCCCAGTATCGCGCGACAGGCCGCCAGCAAGGTGCAGCCGCTGATGAGCGCCGCGTTGCCAGTGAGTTCGTCCGGTGTCAGCTCGGCCAGTAGCGGTCAGACGGCAACGGGCGGCACTTCGAGCCAGCAAACGGCAACGTCCCTCACCACCAACGCGCAGATCGCCGCCAACCAACAGGCAATGCAGACCGCCGTGCAGACGATCGCCGCGATTCAGGTGGCCGGCACGTTGCTGATGTGCCCGTGATCGCTTCGGCCGATCTGGAGGCGGTGCGTGATGTGGTGCTGGCCGCGCTGGATGAGCTGGCCGAGGCCGCGTCGGATACCAGCTATCCGAAGCTGATCGCGCTCAAGGCGACAGTCATCAAGCCGTGGCGGATCGCTTGCCAACGACGTTTGATTTGGTGTCTGTTGCCACTCAAGTTAGCGAACCATCGTTGGTCATAGCATGGCGCCAGAACGCCGCGCTTGATGCGGAGAGTGATCTGGTGGCGCGCAATAGCATCGAGCACCCGGGATTTGTGCCGGGCGGAAGTTCGCTTTCGCTGCTCTCTGGCACTTGAAGATCCACAAGTTGCGCGCTAGGTTGCGCTCTACGTACACAGAGGGGAGGCAAGATGCCGGAAACAACAAGCGTCAATGGTGGGCGGCGTATGCCGTGCGGTATGCGCAAGGGACTATAGTCGGAGCGCTGCTTATCTACGCCGTTTTTTTTCAATTCAATCCTGCGTTCTCCGCGTTGCTGTTCCTGCCCACGGATCCAGCAAGCTTTGGCTTCCCGCATCTTTTACTACTTGGCGTCTATGGCTTTGCGTTCACTTATATAGCTAGCTCGCCCATCGTCGTCATGCATTTAGCGAGGCAGTTTCTTGTTAGCTTTCGCAGCTTCACTTGGGTTATGGCTCTCGCGAGCGCTAGCGGCGTGTTGGTCACTGCAGCCGCTTCACGATTCGCATATGGCCCATCCGCTGCTGTCGGACTCTTTGCAATGTTTGTTCTCCCGCAATGGGGATTGGCCGTTTGCATTCTCGTCAAACAAAAGAACGTGATCATTTTTTTATCGGGAGCTCGCAAAACAGCGGGGCAAGCAAAGAATGGGGGAATATCTCGATTCGTACCGTCATATGCGTGAACACGGAAGCGCATATTTGATTGTTGTGTTCCAGCTGGTGCTTACATTGCCGATCGCGGCAGTGGTATCTAGCCCGATGCTTTCCATGGACAAGGCGTTCACCCTCGGTGGCGGATTGGCAATTTGGGTCGCCCCAGCGACCATCGCGTGGTTCCTGGCAAACAAATTGGAAGCCGCACTGATACAACCTAAAAGATGATGGATAAACCCGCCCCGGCGGGTTTTTTTACGCCCATGACAAACGTAGAACTCAAGGTCGCTGGCCAGATTTACGGCGGCTGGACTGAACTCGCCTTTGAAACCGGCATCGAGCAGCTCGCTGGCTCGTTCACGCTGAACCTGACCGAACACTGGCCCGGGACCGAAGCGGGCCGGCCGGTCAAACCGGGCCAGTCCTGCGTGCTGCTCATTGATGGTGAGGCGTTGCTAACAGGCTGGATCGATGAGGTGGCGCCGCAGTTCGACGCCAACCAGCGATCGCTGACGGTGTCTGGCCGCGATAAAACGGCCGACCTGGTCGACTGCAGCGCCATCCATGGCTCAGGCCAGTGGAAGGGTGCCAGCCTGGCGCGGATCGCCCGCGACCTGTGCAAGCCTTTCGGCATCACCGTGGTGATCGACAAAGCGGTGCAGGCCAAAGCGGACAAAGTGTTTCCGACCTGGAATATCGAGGATGGCGAATCGGTCTTCGATTGCCTGGAGCGTGCCGCGCGCATGCGCACGGTGCTGTTGACCACACGTGGTGACGGCGCGCTGTTCATCTCGGCGCCCGGCTTCGAAAAAAGCGCAGACCTCGCTGGTGGAGGGCCAGAACATCCTGGCGGCCGAGGGCACGTTCAGCTGGACCGAGCGCTACAGCGAATATCACATCAAGGCCAGAGCCGCAAAAGTCACGACGACAAAGGCAAAAGCGCAGACGCCGTGATTTCCCGGTACCGGCCGCTGATCGTGCTGGCCGAAGACCAGGCCCAGGACGCCACCGCGCAGGAACGCGCCGATTGGGAAAAGACCGTGCGCGCTGGCCGTAGCAATCGCGCCACGGTCACCGTGCAGGGCTGGCGTCAGGGCGAAGGCCTGCCGCTGTGGCGGGCAAACCTGCGAGTGCCGCTGGTTTCCAATCTGCTGCGCGCCAATGGCGAGCTGCTGATCAACGCGGTGCGCTATCGCCTCTCGGACGTCGGTGCCCGCAGTGAACTGCAGCTGGCCGATCCGCGCGCCTTCGACCAGCTCGCCGGCATCAAGGTGACCAAGCTGGGCTCGCGCATGCGCGGCAAGAACGGCGAGCTGCGCAAGAAAAAAAACGAATTGCCGGTCGGCCTGATCGCGCTCGATCAGAACGACATCAACAAAATTAACGACTGGGGGCAGAACTGATGCATGAAGCGCTACGCAAGCTGCGGCTGATGGTGGCCCGTGCCGTGGTCAACCTGGTCAATGACGCCAACGGCCTGCAGCTGCTGCAGGTCTCGGCCCTGGCCGACGAAACGCGCGATGGCGTCGAGCGCGCGCAGAACTACGGCTTGACCTCGGTGCCGTTGCCCGGCGCCACAGTGGTGATGGTGGCCGTCGCCGGCAGTCGCGACCACCTGATGGCCGTCGCGGTTGACGACCTGCGGTGCGGCCACAGGGATTGCAGGCCGGCGAGGTGTGCATCTACACCGACGAAGGCGACCGCATCCACATGAAGCGCGGCAAGGTCATCGAGATCTCGACCAACACCCTGCGCATCAACGCCACCACCCAGATGGAAGTTAACGCGCCGAAGCTGCAGCTCAACGTGCCGGTAACCGCAAGCACGGGCGCAGTGCAGGCTGCGCTAGACGTTACGGATCACGCTGGCGCGGGCGGGTCGACCATGGCGGCCATGCGCACCACCTACAACGGCCATGGCCATGGTGGCGTGCAGAAGGGTGGCGACACCTCGGACGCGCCGAATCAGGTGATGTGATGGCAGATATCAAAGTGCTTTACGGCGGCTTTGATGCCGGCTGCGACATCGCCACCGCGCTGACAGGCCTGCAGATGGATACCGGTCTGGATACCGCAATCCTGATCAGCCTGCTGACTGACCGCCGCGCCGAAGATGCTGATGATTTTGAAGGTGATCCACGCGCTGGTGGGGCGACGCCATCGCCGTGAACGATGACCGGCCGGTGCCGCTCGGCTCCCGGCTTTGGTTGCTGGCTCGCGAAAAGCAGCTGCCCGCGGTGATGCGCAAAGCGGAAGCCTACGCGCGCCAGGCGCTGCAGTGGCTGATCGATGACGGTATCGCCGCATCGGTGTCGGTGACCGCTTCCAGTCCGCAGCGCGGCTGGCTGTGGCTCGACATTCTGGTCGACAACACCCCTTATCAAATCAGGATGAATCAATGAGCTGGACACGCCCGACCCTGACCGAACTGGTGAACAGCCAGATTTCGGAAATCGAGGCACGCCTGCCCGGCGCCGAATCGCGCCTGCGTTCCTCGGTCCTGAACGTGCTGGCCCGCGTTGTCGCTGGCGGGTTGCACCTGTTTTATGGCTTTCTCGCCTGGATGGCGCGCCAATTGTTTGTAGATACGGCCGAAGCGGATTTCTTGAGCCGCCATGCCGCGATCTGGCTCAAAGACGGCCGCAAGGCGGCGACGCTGGCGACTGGCTTCGCGCGCTTTACCGGCGCAGCGGCGTGAGTGTGCCGGCTGGTACGGCGCTTACCCGCTCTGACGCGGCCGAGTTTGTCACGACGCAGCGGGCGTCATTGGCACCGGCGGTTATGTGGATATTGCGGTGGCGGCCACCGACGTGGGCAGCAGCGGCAACTGCGATGCCGGGTTGCAGTTTTCGATCACGACCCCGATCAGCAGTGTGGTGAGTACCGCCGTTGTCCAGTCGCCGGGTATTACCGGTGGCAATGACGTGGAAGCCGACGACGATCTGCGCGCGCGCGTGTTGTCGCGGATTCAGGATCCACCGCAGGGTGCGCGACTGGGGACTACGTGAACTGGGCGCTGGAGGTGGCGGGCGTGACGCGCGCTTGGGAGCTGCCCGCTTATTTCGGCCTGGGCACGGTCGGGCTGCTGTTTGTGCGCGATACCGATGCTTCCATGATCCCGGATGCCACCGAGGTTGCGGCCGTGCAGACCTATGTCGACACCCTGCGCCCCGTGACCGCCGATTTGACCGTGCTGGCGCCGATTGCGCAGCCCGTTGCCTATCAAATCCGGCTGACGCCCGCGACGGCGGCGGTCAAGGCTGCTGTTGTGGCGGCGCTGCAGGATCTGCATGCACGCGAATCCGTGCCCGGCACCACGTTTCTGCGCAGTCATATCGATGACGCGATCAGCCAGGCAACAGGCGAGACCGACCACTTGCTGGTGAGCCCAGCCGCCGACGTGGTCAACGGGCCGATCCAGATGGCGACCTATGGGAGCGTCACATGGCTGTGACCAGCGAAGATTACCGGCAGCAGCTTTCCAGCCTGCTGCCGCTGGGCGTGGCGTGGTCGCGTAACCCTGATTCGGTGTTGCAGCAGCTACTGGCCGCCTTCGGTGCCGGATTTGCGGCGGTGCACGGTCGTGTCGACGACTTGCTGCGCGAGGTGTTTCCGCTTAACAGCCATGAGCTGCTGGACGATTACGAACGCGTGTGCGGCCTGCCTGATGAATGTACGGTGCAAGGCGCGCTGACGCTGGCCGAGCGCCAAGCCGCCGTGGCCACTCGGCTGGCATCCACTGGTGGCCAGAGCCGCGCGTATTTCATCGGCATTGCCGCAGCGGCCGGTTACTCCAACGCCACCATTACCGAATTCCGCGCCCGCCGTCATGGCCGCGCGCGCATGGGCGAACGCTACGCCGGTACCGACTGGCAATTTGTGTGGCAGTTCAACCTGCCGGTATCGCAGGTACTGCACCGACGATCCGGCCAGCCCATGGGCGAGCCGTACCAGGTATTCGGCAACGCCAGCTTCGAATGCACGATCAACAAACTCAAACCCGCCCATACGCGGGTTTTTTTTGCTTATGGCTAAGGAGTAAGCATGGATTATCCGAAGTCCGTCGCGGGCGTAGGTCTGCTTAACGGCAAGTTTACTGATGGCGATGCTGCCAGCGGCATCAAGGGCAGCCTTGATCCCGCCAGTTGGGCCAATGCGATCACCGATGAGCAACTGGCCATCATAGTTGCTGCCGGGCTGTCGCCCGATGAGACCAAGTCCAATCAGGTGCTGGCCGCACTGCAGGTCTTGTTTGCATCGCGCGCGTCGAGCGTCACCCGCAAGGATCTGGCACAGTCGATCTGAACACCCTCACGGGCGACAGCTATACCGGCTTCTACGCCCAGGGCGCAAACGCGGGCGCGTCGCTCGCATTGAATTACCCGATTGCCGCCGCCGGCATGTTGACCGTGCTGTCGTATGGCTGGGTTACAACGCAGATGTACCAGCACTACAACAACGGCTCTGTTTATTACCGCAGTTGTTACAACGGCACCTGGTCGTCGTGGCAGCAAAGCGCAATGCTCTCCAGCCCCGCTTTCACGGGCTCGCCAACCGCGCCGACGCCTGCCTTGTTTGATAATTCGACCAGGCTAGTGACCACTGCATTCCTGCAGCGCGCTGGCTGGTTCACCGGCACCGTGACGCTGGTGACTGCCTCCAAAACATTAACGACCGCGGATGTGGGTTCGACGCAGGTCGGCTCTGCGACGGCGGCGGTCACGGTCACCTTGCCGCCCGCCGCGTCGATTCCGGCTGGCGCAAAAAATCGAGTTCTGGAATTTCAGCACAGGGGTCATGACGATCAGTCGCGCCGGGTCTGACACGATTGCGGCCGGCTCCCAAAGCCTGACCTCCATCGCACTCAACATCGGCGATTCGTTGGTGCTGACAGGTACGGGGGGCGCTGCGCTTTACGCAACCGGGGGAACCGCGCAGCTCGCGTACGCCAACGCGTTCTCCGCATCGCGCGCGGCAAATGGCTACCAGAAGCTGCCCGGCGGCCTGATCCTGCAATGGGGCTCGATTGCCGACACGGCGGCGGGCACCACGCGGGACATGCCCTACAACATCAGCTTTCCGACAACGTGCGTTTGCCTCGAAATCACCCCTTGGCAGAACGCAGTCGGCTTGCCGTATTCGCATACGGGTCGCGGCACGACCCCCAATATCATGCGCACCGTCTCCGCGGGCGCATGGTCCTTCGACTGGTTCGCAATCGGATATTGAACATGGCCAAATTCCTTGTATTTGATAGCAACGGCGTGCTCAGCATGCGTCTGGATGATGCCGTTGATCCAAGAATTCCCGCTGACGCGATTGAGGTCGACGATGCGTTGTTCCAGCAGATCATGCAGGACACGAACGGTGTGTGGATGCGTGATGCTGGCGGCGCAATTATCAAAGTGCCGTACTCCGCACCGGCACCTGAGCAGAACCAGCCCAGCCGGAAATTCCTCGAATTTGACAGCAATGGCGTGCTTATCCAGCGTTTTGATGACGCCGTCGACCTGAGTATTCCCGCTGATGCGGTTGAGGTATCTGACGCGATTTTCGCGCGAACGCTTCAGGAATCCGACGGTTTGTGGACGCTGGATGCTAATGGCGGTGTCACCAAAGCGCCATTTCCGGCCGCGCTGCCGTCCGAGGAACGGCCCGGCAGGAAATTCATTCTGTTTGATGCCAGTGGCATGCTGGTCCAGCGATACGACGACGCGGTCCATGCAGACATTCCGGTTGAAGCGATTGAGGTGACGGAAGCGTTGTTCCAGCAAACTATTCAGCAAACGGATGGGCGCTGGACTCGCCTGGCCGATGGCAGCATCACCAAAGTGTCTTATCCACTTCCCACCGCCGAGCAGATCCAGTCCAGCAACAAGGTCGCCCGCGACCAACTGCTGGCCACGGCGGCATTGGCCATCGCGCCTTTGCAGGATGCGGTCGACCTTGACGAGAGCACGCTTGCAGAAGCCGCCGCGCTCAAGGCGTGGAAGCAATACAGGGTTGCGGTGAACCGCATCGATCTGACGCAGGCCAGCGTGACCTGGCCAGTCATGCCGGAGGGCGGGGCATGATCGAATTTTTTTGCTCTGGCCGATATTGCTGCCACTGGATGTGCTGATGACCCTGCTTGCCTATCTGCTGGCGCCGGTCCTGCCGTTATTTGCATCTGCCGCTGGGTGGTTGCCGCCCTGCCTGTCGTGGTTCCAGACGCCCGACAACCCGCTGGATGGTGACGCCGATTTCAGCGCGGCACACGCGGCCACGCCGCGTTATCGGCGCCGGGTGTTATGGCTCTGGCGCAATCCGGCGTATGGCTTTGCGTGGACGGTGCTGGCGGCACGCCTGGTCGATGGCGCGCCGTTCACCCTGGCGGGTGATCCGGCCGTGCAGGACCGTCCTGTGTTCAAAGCGGGCTGGATGTGGCTGCGTAGTGGCCGTTATTGGCACTGGTATCTGGTGTGGCCAAGCTTTCCAGGCAGATGCCTGCGTATCAATCTCGGTTGGAAACTGACTCCGGATGGCCACAACGCAAATGCGATGTTCGTGTGTTCAGCCAATCCGTTCATGCGCCGCGGCTGAAAAAGAAAGACCGCTGGCGGGCGGGCTCAACCCCCGCCAGCGGCGTCAAGGCAGTCCCCTCAGCGGGACCCATGCCCAACATGGCCCGTTTTTTTTCGGAATAGCAACCGGCGAGACAGGAGTCACCGTGCCGCACGAAAACAACCGGCCGACACTGGCCGAGGTCATGAACTCGCTGGAAGAGCTGAAAGCAAAAGTCGACGAGATTCGCAGCGGCTTTCCGGGTGGCGACCCCGGGGGCCACCGCGAGTATCACGACGCGCTGATCCGGCGCGAAGAAGAAAAGATCAAGCTGATTTCGGAAGTGCGTCTGCATATCGCCAAGGGCACCGCCTGGGCGTTTCTGGGCGGCAGCCTGATGCTTCTCTGGTTCGCGATGACCCATCTGCCAGAACTGATCGTGATGGCACGCAAATAGACCCGGCTCCGGCCGGGTTTTTTTCATATCGAGAGGATTCCCATGAAAAAAAGACGTTTAACCGTTTCAAGTGGCGCGTGGCATTGGCGCTGGTGTTTACCGTGCTGGCTTTTGTGCTGTTCCAGCCCATCGCGCGCGCCACAGGCATTCCCGAAGTCGCCCGCGTGCTGCCTGCGCTAGCGTGGTGTGCTGGCTCGAAATCTCGCTGCAGCTGATGCGCGCCACGTTTAATCCTGGCGTCGATTTTCAGCGGTTGGTGCGCGATGCCGCGCACTTCGGCGACGCCGCCAGCATGGCGTGGATGTACTGGTTGGGCCACCTCCTGCGTTTGGGAGCGCTGCTATGCATCGTTTACTTGGGCTGATCGTTGCGCTGATGGTGTGTGGCGTCGCGCTGGCGGCACCGCTGCCGGGCGATGCGCCAGCGCTGATCCCGCAGCTCAAGACCGAGCTGGCCAGCTACTGGCCGGTGTTGAGCCGCGTGCATGGGTGCCAGCGCTGATCGAGCAGGAGAGCGGCTGGAAAACCATGCGCAGCTGAAGACCAGCCGCGAGCTCGGCTGCGGTTTGGGCCAGTTTACGCAGGCGTACGACGCTGCTGGGCGTGTGCGCTTTGACGCGCTGGCCGAAGCGCGCGGGCAGGATCGCTCGCTGGCCAACTGGTCGTGGCGCGACTGCGCCCGGGCGGAATACCAGCTTCGCGCGGTGGTGCTGAAACTGCGCGTAAACGACCGCCAGTGCGCCCCGCTGATGGCAGACAACCGCAGCGCCAAAGCCTGCGCCGCGGCGATGTACAACGGCGGTGCCGGTTCCGTGGTCAAGCGGATCAGAGCGTGCCAGGCGCGATCAGGCTGCCAGCCCCGCGTCTGGTTCGGCCAGCTCGAACGGCAATGTCCGCAGGGCAGGGCAAAGGCAGCCGGATACGGCGAATCGTTCTGCGATATAAACAGCCGCTATCGGCGCGGTGGAAGCGCGCATGTGGCGTTACAGCGAGGTGATGCGATGACGAAGGTTCTGCCGTGGTGGGGGCGCTGGGCAGCACTCGGTTTGCTGGTGGTGGCTGTGGCCACCTTTTTTTACGTCCGTGGTGCGGACGCCAAGGACGCCGAGTGGTCGCTGCGCGACAGCCGCCGCATCGCCCTGGAAGCGACCGCAGTAGCGCGCCTCAGTGAGCAGCGCCGTCGGCAGGAAGCATCGATGGCTAGCGCCGTGGCGCTGATCGACAAACAACGTTATGAGGAACAACGCCGTGCCAATCAAGAAAACCAGCGTATGCAGCGCGCTCTTGCTGCTGGTGCTGTCCGCGTGCGCATCGCAGCCCGTTGTGATGCCGCAAGTGGCGTGTCCGCGCTTGCCAGCGCCGCCAGCGTGGATGATGGAGCGGCGACAGCCGAACTTGACCCAGCGATTGCATCAGACCTGGAAGGCATCGCAAATGATGGCGATTCAGCCATCTACCAATTAAGCGCACTGCAGGACTGGCTGGACCAAGTTGGCGGAATCTAGGTCGGACGCTTCTTTATGTCAAAATAGAACAATCGTTCTATTTGCCATGGAGAAGCGATGCAAGACATCCGTTGTCGTCAATGCGCCAAATTATTGGCGCGCGCCGTTTACACCTATCTCGAAATCAAATGCCCGCGTTGCCGGGTAATCAATTCATTGAAGGCCGAGAGCCTCGCACCGGAACGCCCTGAGCGTCTTAATCCGGAATCATGCAATGGCCACACCGATCATTCCCTGGCTAGGCGGCAAGCGCCGCCTGGCTGACAAGATACTTCCCCTCTTCCCGCCGCACGATTGCTATGTCGAGGCGTTTGCAGGCGGCGCCGCACTTTTTTTTATGCGGCCGATGCCTGCCAAATGCGAAGTCATCAACGATATCAATGGCGAACTGGTAAATCTTTACCGGGTGGTGCAATGGCACCTCGAGGAGTTCGTCCGCCAATTCAAGTGGGCTCTATCCAGCCGGCAGGTTTTTGCTGGATGCAGGAGACACGGCCGGAAACACTGACTGACATCCAGCGCGCGGCCCGGTTTTTTCTACCTCCAGCAGCATTCCTTTGGTGGCAAAGTCGATGGACAGACATTCGGCACTGCCACCACCGGCCCCTCGGTCAACCTGCTTCGCATCGAGGAAACTCTGAGCGCAGCGCATCTTCGCTTGTCCGGCGTGTATGTAGAAAGCATGCACTGGCGCAAGCTGGTCGAGCGCTACGATCGCAGTCACACCTTGTTCTATCTGGACCCGCCCTATTGGGAGACTGAAGGTTATGGCGTGCAATGGAGCTTCGACGAATATGCCGTCATGGCCGAGTTCATGCGGGAATGCTCTGGAAAGGTCGTTGTCTCGATCAACGATCACCCCGCCATCCGCGAGGCGTTCAAAGACTTTTGGATGGAGGGGCTTGAGCTGAAATACTGCGTGGCCAACGGGAGAGACAAAGGCGAGCGTCAGTCAGCCGGCGAGTTGGTCATCGCCAATTTCCGCCCGGACGAAGCTGCAGGTCTGTTCTCCTGAGTACCGACTAATAATTTCCCTGACCACATCAAAGCCGCAGCGGCCATTCCCGGCCATTAGGCTCCGGGTCGTGAACATGGTCTTACATCGGATGAGATTGAACTGGACGTCCGGTAGCAATAGCCGGCGCGACCAAACTAACCTTGGAAAAAAAAAGCCGCCGGCTGCGTTCAATCAGCCGGCGGAACACAAGGTTGTCAATGAGAACATTGACAAAGCACTATATGTCTTTGTCAGGATTTCGCAAAAAAAAGTCATTTGTTTGGTTAGGGTGAATGTGTTGATTAAATGCAACTGACGCAAAATATCCGAATTATTTCATGAAACTGATACAAAATTCGTATTGAAAATGTTCTTGCTTTCGCATAAATTGCAAAGTGGCTACCCCTCACTGGCAAGTCTGGGGTAGTTGTTTTGCGGGAGCCCCACTTTTGTGGGGCTCTTTCCGTTTCAAGGATCGAATGTACCGCCTGTCGGCATCCTTAAAAGCAGCTTAAATATCTGTTTACTTACTTTTGTCAAAAGCTATACTTCCACTTGCAGTCAGCACCATCCTTACTACTCACCCATGAACGGAGACTTGCCAAATGCGTTCCTTCAAACTTCTAGCCGCCGCCGCTTTGATCGCTGCAGCAGCAGGCGCCCAAGCTGACACTATCGACTGGGGCACTCTGTCGGTTGACGGCTTCTATAGCAACTCAACTCACGTATCTGGCCTGTTCAGCGACGAATATGATTTCAAGCTGGACGGCACCTTCGACAACACTGCTCTTGCAGTGTCTGCGAACCTGGCAAACAAGTTCGACATCACTAACGGCCTGATTACCCTGTTTGCCGCCGGTGGCACCGAACTGGCCAGCTACACTTTCGACGGCACGACCGGTAGCACGACCTATGATTTCGGCAGCCTGGGCATCGGCTCGTACTACTACGTTGTGACTGGCTTGGCCGATGGTCCGAAGGGTGGCTCGTACACCTTCCAGGCTGCTATCAACCCGGTGCCGGAACCTGAGACTTATGCACTGATGGGGCTGGGCCTGGTTGCGCTGGTTGCTTCCCGCCGCAAAAAAAAGTCCAAGTAATCGGTCTTGCGTAGCAAAGCACAAACGCCCCGTTCGCGGGGCGTTTTGTTATTTATGATCCTGATAATGCTCGGATTGCAGTTTGAGAAAATGGCGACGAAAAAAACCTTGTTGCCCACCTGTTCGAGAGCTAATGGCGAGACGCCAAGAAACGTCCTTTATGGGCCGTTATGCATGGGGTATAGGGCTGGCGTGGCTTTCTGCAGTAACCGCAAACGTGCATTGCATGGGGTGCAAAAGCACGGCTCGGATGTTACTTAGACACGATAACTACGACAGAAATATTTGCGGTTGGAAGCGCACTTGTTTTACCGCGTGCGTACGCTAGTTATATATCAGTGCCTCACCGTCCGAGGTGCTTTCGCCCGCCGATTTGAGAGCTCAATCGGCGGGTTTGTTTTTTTTCCTCCGAAAGCAGCTTTGATACGTTCAGCTGCAGCCTGGGACTGCTCCCCAACTCGATGCGCACACATCAACGATCCGGGTGGTTCGGCCGTATATTTCTTTCCCGCGCGAGCTCCCCGATCGGCCCTAGCTCTTCTGCCCGGCCGCTGATGATAGCCACCAGATCGTCGTTGCAAGCGTCTTCAAAATACCAGGGATTATCGTTCCATACGTCACCCTTGGCCTGCGCTGCGCACTGGAAGCCGTGTCGCCACGCCTGTGTCAGCATCAACAAGATATCGCTCTCGGTAAAGTCACCCACGGTAGCCTCGTATGCGCTTAATAGTTTTCCTGGCCGGGTTGTAGTCGCCGCAGCAACTCCCGGTCGTTTGGTTCTGTGTTGTTTACCCGGAACGACACCCGGTAGTGCACAAGGTCCGGCTTGTAGCGACCATTGAGTAGCAGCGCCATGGCTTGATCCGGTGAAACGGAATTGGATGCCCAGTTGCTGGCTGCGTTCCGTGTTAGCAGGATGGGCGAACGGCCGCTGCCGTCGACCACACAACGACTTTTATCGTCCGTTATGACAACAACTTGAGATTGTTTCCCAAAACGATCCCGGTTTTCTTCATAGGTCGATAATGCAGGCAAAAAACAGGCACTCTCTACCAGCGGCATGGATGAACCATGGAATTCTGGCGCCGCGCTTTTGCTGCCATTCGTACCAGCCGTCGACGGGCACCAACACGCGGCGGCTAGCTTCCCAAAGATCCCGGTAGTAGCGACGATCTGCTACGTGCCCGAAGTGGGCGTTTATCACCACAGGGAGGCCGGTGTCAGTAGCCCATTGAGGTCGCAGGCCCCACTTGCTCAAGCTGAACTTGCCGTCCGGGATGCGATCAAGCGTATGGGCGATGACTATGCGATGACCCAGACTCGCGTTGTAGTTGGGATCTGGCCACCGCTTGCGCTGAGTGCGCGTTCTCCAGCCTAGCGCAGCGGCGTAGTCGTTCAGCTCGCGGCATTGGACGATCCGGGTACACATGATGGGCATCGAAGATTATGGCCCGCCATTGTAGAACGATCGTTCTTTTTTTGAGGGGTGTAAGCGGACGAGCGTTAGCGATCGTACGGGCCAATTTTGGGCCGAAATGCGTCTAATAGGGACGAAGAGAACCGCATTAAATTAGGCCAGATACGGGTGCATAGGGCTCATTTTCTTAGACGAAATCTGCAGCGATTTTGAGGCGGGGCGGGGGTTTTGATAGCTACACGAAGGACGGACTGTTAAACCGTCCCTCGGTACTATTCGACATTGGCCTTTCTAACTATATTCACAATAGTGATGGTCAAGGCCAGCATCTGCCAAAGGCTACTGATAAAAAAGTGCAATCATTAGCAGAAAAAACAGAATGGAAGGCGGTTGTGCCCCAAAACTGAAAATAGATAAAAAATGCCGTCGCCACCAAAAAAAGAATACAGCAATGTAATACATTAAAAAAAAGGCGTTTGTGGTGACCTTTCTGTTTGTAACGTATCCAGATGACGAATTCGTTACCGAAAAAAATGATCGTAATAATGGCAGCCAAAAAACCCTAGCATTGTAAACGAGTAGCTGGCGACCATATTGGCGACATCTTTAGTATTAGCGGCCAACCTCAACGGCGGCAGCCAAAACGGCGGCGTTGTTATTTTGTAAATTACCAAAAGTAGCGGGCCAGGCATTATTAATAGAATGGCCAGCAATGCATTCGATATTTTGTTTACTGGATCCTTCAGCATTTTCGAATTCCGAAATCTTCTGACTTAAGATGCGTTAGCCTCAATGGCTTGGACTATTTTCGCTTCCAACTGACTCTCGTCGCGAGCGTCAATAATGTCCGAGAGTCCTCCGTTGCCACGGATGTACATGTCTTGTAGAGTTCCCGACTCTTCGTCTTTAGCGCGCAGAACAAGTTTGTCTAGACCTTCATCTTTTACATTATTGAGCATATTAATTACTGGCGTCTTAATATTCCGACCGCGCTTCGGCTTCATGACAATTGTGAAGCTGTCCACATCAATATAATCTGCTGCGTCGCCTCCGAATGTCTCAACAATGTTTTGCCACACACCATTCGCACTATCAACCTGAATAGCACTTTCGCCAATAAAATCTAGCGACAACGCATCGGCGGGTTGCAGATCTCATTAAGGGTACCAAAATCATTTTATGTGTTCTATCGTTCAACGAATAGAGTATTTTGTTAAAAAAACTCTACAAACGTCGCGTGGCGTGGAGCATGCAGTTGCGAAGCAAAGGCTATATGGTAATCGCCAATATATACGTAGGACGCAAAGCCAATTTTCTCGTCGGCCGCCAGTAAGCTTTGTAGATCGCCCACGCTTTTTTTTCCTTCGGCGTTAATCCGCTTGATCAGATTGGCGTCTTTACTGGCAATAAACATAAATAAATTGCCAGAATGGTGAAGTAGATAAAGGTTGTCATCAAAATATTTAAATGAATTTTTTTATATTTATGGTCATCGTAGGCACAGAAGGCCTTCAAAAAATTTGGAGATCGACGTCAGCTTGCGTTCGACCTTCCGAAAGGGCTTAAAATGATAACCAAAGTATGTAATTTTCATTTGACGATGATCCAGTGCGTCTAAGCTTATTTAGGCCCGGAATCTTAAGGCTGCAGGCACTCGTTCACAACGTCAGTTACATTTGTGATGTATAGATGCATCAGTTAGCGGCAGCTCTTTCTTGCACGATGCGAAAGATTACTCCTTCAGCCGTGGCCCTTTGTGCGTCGCTGATAGTGCCTAAAAAATCGAGTCCGCAGACGGGGGTTGCGGAACTGGTTGCGGAATTGCGGAAAGGATTTGCCGTTGAGGCCAACCTGATGATCAACAGCCGAAAACAAAAAAAAGCCCTGAATAATCAGGGCTTTTTTGCATTCATTCTGGCGGAGGCCGTGAGATTCGAACTCACGGAGGACTCACATCCTCGGCAGTTTTCAAGACTGCTGGTTTAAACCACTCACCCAGACCTCCATTCAGACCGGCAGTGCGATCTGAGGCGCGTATTCTAGCCGCAAACTGCGCGGCTGCCCAGCGTGGATTCAATCGGGCCTGCCAAGGTTCAGGCTGCGATCTTTTCCAGCACCGAGAATGGCGCAATTGCTGTGCGTGGGCCGCGTTCGGTGGCTTGTTCCAGGCGGATGCGGTAGGCCTTGCCCTGGGCCGCCAGGCGGAACTCGCGGTGCTCGTCGGCGTGGTGCTGCGGCACGATCAAAAAACGGCCGGGCGCAGGGCTGACGCTGTCGGGGCAGTACAGCGCCAGCACGCGGCGTTGGTCCGGCAGTGAGGTCAGTTCAACCGCCACCGGCTTTGTGACAGCGTCTCGATGCCGACGTGCACTTCGCCGTCGCGGTTGCGGTTGATGCGACGCACGGTGCCGATGGTGAACGGCTTGTTGCCGATGCCGCTCATGCAGACGATTTCGCCCACCAGCAGTTTGTCGTCGTTGGCGATGCGGTAGGTAATGCCAATGCCGCCGTCGCTTTCGTTTTCCAGTTCCCAGCGCGCAACGCCCATGCCGCTATCGGGGCGGCTGCCGCGCAAGAACTGAATGATTTCTTCGAGGCCACGCACCACATGTATCGGCTTCTGCGCGGCGCGGCGTTCGTATTTGCGGATGGGTGCGGGAATTTCGCGACACCACATATTGGCAAGGTGATTCAGTAACTGCACATTGGCGTCGACGCCGGTATCGGCGCGCAAACCCATCGCGGCCGGGGAGCCGCCTTGTTCCAGTTGGCTGGCGGCTTCGCGCATACGGGCGACCAGCGCATCGGTGCTCCAGTAGCGCCAGTTTTCGCCGACCATATCGCGGCGCAGGCGTTTGGGGGGCGTTGCGCCGCCGATGTTGACGCCAAACAGTTGATGGTTGGGCTGGATTTCGCTTTCGATTTCCAGCATGCCGCTCCAGCGCTTGAGAAACTGCGCGGTCATGCTGATTTGCACCGGTTGCATTTTGTCGGGCTGGGCCAGCGACAGCATCATGGCCTGCAGATATTCGCTGCGGACGTCGCTGAAGGCGAGTCTTCATAGGCGGCGAGGCCTTCGCCCACGTAACCACCTTGCTCGGCATAGGTATACAGCGATGCAGGCTGCGCCAGGTGCGGCTTTCCAGATCCAGATAACGCAAATAGCACCAGCGCGCTTGCGCCACGTAATAGCTCATGCCGCGCAGGCAGAACAGATGCAGTTGTTTATCCAGACCGCGCGCTTTGGTGGCCAGCGCCTGTTTGATGCAAACGCGGTAGGCGTCGCCCATTTCTTGCCAGAAGGCGAGCATGGTCGGCAGCACTTGTTGCGGGCTGGCGGTTTCGTCGAGGATGTTGCCTTCGCAGACATCGACCAGATGGCGCTGCAGATGGCGTGCTTTTTTCGTCCAGATAAGGCACGGTGCGCAGCCGTTCTTTTAACGAGATATCCGCATTGGCGTTCATTTGCCGCAATGCTTTGACGATCTCGATCTGCGCTTGCAGGATGTCGCTTTCGGGCAGCACTTGCATCAGCTGCGTGGCTGACTGGAAATCATATACACCGTCTTGTTCTCGACGGTTCAGGAGGGCGCCTACCAGCCTTTGAAATCGAACATTGAATTGGCCTCATTGAGCGGATGCCGAATGCCCTTTGCGGGTCAGATGCGCACAGTATGCGCGTGTCACGAATCTGGAACAACTGGGCCGCTTAAGCGGTTAGCTTACAGATTGCGGCCGCAAAACAAAGCGTTACGTCGCACCCGGCGGGCGAAGCCCGGTTTTACGCGGGCGCTGCTGTATGTATGTCGTAAGTATGTATCCGTCCCCGGCAGACCGCGTACACCACGCGCCTGTCATCTGGCCAGGCGCCTGTCATGTCGCTCTGCACGCGCCGCAAGCGGCCTATGTTAGAATCCGCCGTTTTGCAATGTCCTGAATTTGAATCGCTTTCGCCCCGCAAGCGCGTGGGCGGCGAAGGAAAACGCCAGAGATGATCAGTACTTCCAATATTACGATGCAGTTCGGCGCCAAGCCGCTGTTTGAAAAAAGTCAGCGTCAAGTTTGGCGATGGCAACCGTTATGGCCTGATCGGTGCCAACGGCTGCGGTAAATCCACCTTTATGAAGATTCTGGGTGGTGATCTGGAGCCAACCGCGGGCAATGTGGCGCTGGACCCGGGCGTGCGGCTGGGCAAGCTGCGCCAGGATCAGTTTGCCTATGAAGACCAGCGCGTGATTGACGTGGTGATGCAGGGCCATGGCGAGCTGTGGGCCGCCATCGCCGAACGCGACGCGATTTACGCCAATGCTGAAGCCACCGAAGACGATTACATGCGCGCCGCCGAGCTCGAAGGCGTGGTGGCTGAATATGACGCTACACCGCCGAAGCGCGCGCCGGTGCCTTGTTGCTGGGCGCGGGCATTCCGCTGGAACAACACAATGGTCCGATGAGCGATGTGGCACCGGGCTGGAAGCTGCGCGTGCTGCTGGCGCAGGCGCTGTTCAGCAATCCGGACGTGCTGTTGCTGGACGAGCCGACCAACAACCTGGATATCAACACCATTCGTTGGCTGGAAGACGCGCTGAACGAGCGTGATTCCACCATGGTGATCATTTCGCACGATCGGCACTTCTTGAACCAGGTGTGTACCCACATCGCCGACGTTGACTATCGCGAAATCCGCATCTATCCGGCAATTACGACGACTACATGCTGGCCGCCACGCAAGCGCGCGCCCGTTTGTTGACCGACAACGCCAAGGCCAAGGAAAAAGTGCAAGAGCTGCAGGCATTTGCCCAGCGCTTTGCCGCCAACAAATCCAAGAGCCGTCAGGCCACCAGCCGTTTGAAGCTGGCCGACAAGATCAAAGAGAACATGGTCGAGGTCAAGCCGTCGTCACGGCAGAACCCGTACATCCGCTTTGATGTGGAAGACAAAGCCAAGCTGCACCGTTTTGCTTTTGATGCGGCCAATCTGTCCAAGTCCTTTGACAAGCCGTTGATCCAGAGCCTGACGCTGATTCTGGAAGCCGGTCAGAAGCTGGCCGTGATCGGTGGTAACGGCGTGGGTAAATCCACGCTGATGAAATTGCTGGTGGGCCAACTGGCGCCGGATGCCGGTACCGTCAAATGGGCCGAAAAAAGCGCAGCCTGGCTACTTTGCCCAAGACCACGAAGCTGACTTCGAAGAAGACATCACGCTGTTTGACTGGATGAAGCAATGGTCGCAACCGGGTACGGACGATCAGGTCATCCGTGGCATTCTGGGCCGCCTGCTGTTTGGCGGTGACGATGTGCACAAGTCGGTCAAGGTGCTGTCGGGCGGTGAGAAGGGCCGCATGCTGTACGGCAAGCTGATCCTGGAAACGCCGAACGTGCTGGTGATGGACGAGCCGACCAACCATATGGATATGGAATCGATCGAATCGTTGAACCTGGCGCTGGAGCTGTACAAAGGCACGCTGATTTTTTGTATCGCACGATCGCCAGTTTGTTACCTCGCTGGCCACGCAGATTCTGGAATTGAATGGCGATGGCAGCTACACGCATTACGTGGGTGGCTACGAGGAATATCTGCACAGCCGTGGCGTGGAATAAGCCGCGCACTGCACCCAATAAAAAACGCCCCGCGGGGCGTTTTTTTTACGTCAATGGTTAGCGCGATGGATGGGGCAAGCGCCGCAATCAGCGCGGCCCGGGCGCGACTAGCCAAAGTGCAGGGTATTGGTCAAATCGCCGGGCGGCTGCGCACCGCGTGCAGCAAAGGCGTCGTCACGCATCTTGATGCCTTCCAGTTTGGGCAGGCCATGAATGCGGCTGATCAGCCGCAGAATGGACGTAGTGTCGTAGAAGGTATGGTCAACCACGCCGCGTTTGGCAAACGGCGAAACCACAATCGCCGGAATGCGCGAGCCCGGCCCCCAGCGATCGCCCTTGGGCGGCGCCACGTGATCCCACCAGCCGCCGTTCTCGTCATGGGTAATGATCACCACCATGTTTTTTCCATTGCGGGCCGCCCATCAAATGCGACAACACATTGGCCACATGGCGATCGCCCGATTCCACATCCGAATACCCGGCGTGCATATTCAGATTGCCCTGTGGTTTATAAAACGCCACCGCGGGCAATTTGCCGGCGATGGCATCGGCAATAAACTTGTTCGACAACGGGCTATCGCCAAGGCCGCCGTCTTTTAGATGTTGCGTCCGGGCCGCGGTACCGGGGCCGAATTGTTTGAAGTAATTAAACGGTTGATGGTGGTACTGGAAATTAGGCGCGTCCGGCCCGCCTTTGCCTTCGAGCGCAGCCTGCCAGCTGCCGGCATACCAGGCCCAACTGATATTTTTTGCGGCTGAGCAAATCGCCGATGGTGTCATAGGTTTGCGGCGGGCAAACCGCGGCATCGGCCGGATCGGCGCTATTAGCATCGCCGCCTTCAGCCGGGGCAATCCAGCTGGGTTGATACGGCGGCGCCATGGTATTGACCGCGTAGCCATCGGGCGTAATGGCGCCGTTATTTACAAACCTGGGTGCGCCATCCAGTGCCGAAGCCGGGCTGTCTTTGGCTACGCTCAAACGCACGCCTTGTGGGCCATCATCCAGCACCGCAATCTTCTTTTTTGGCGGCCGTTTGCGCGGCGTTGAAATATTCATTTGGACGGCTGGCAATCAGATATTGGTGGTTCATATAAGAACCGCCAAAGGCCGCCATAAAAAAAGCGATCGCACAGCACGTATTTACGCGCGATCTGCCACATATTCAGGTTCTCGGCCGATTTGTCGTAATAACCCATGACCAGGCCACCAGAATCCGCCCATGCGGCAAATTGATCATTCTTGCCGCCATTAATCTGCATCTGGTTTTGATAGAACACATGCCATAAATCGCGCGTGACCACGGCTTCCGGCAGCGCTTTGCCTTCGGCATCTTTAAGCGGGAAGGGCGCATTGGGCAGATTGTTGATTTGGTCTTCTTTGATCAAATAGTACTTGCCGCCAACGGTCTGACCTTTTTTTTGCACCAGGCCGCCCCAGATCCTGGGCAGGGTGGGCAGGGCTTTGCCATCGCGATCCAGCTGGGTGTATTGCTCGGGTTTGAGCGCAGACAAAGGCTGCTCCACGCCGGGGAAGTCACCGTACAGATTGTTAAAGCTGCGGTTTTCCAGGTAGATGACGACCACGTTCTTGATATGCGTCTTGAGCTGGGCATCGAGGGAGCCACCGTGGCTGGCGGGCGTGGCGGCAGCGGCTTCTT
>BBFD01000027.1 GCA_001313065.1 Silvimonas sp. JCM 19000 | reverse complement strand
GGTGAGTCTCCTTGGGCCGCGAGCGGTGAGGGGGGCAGCTTATGATCAAGAGCCCTACCGCCCGGCGGAAGTTCATCGGGTGGCCCCGCCAACACGCCGCCAGCGCGGTTTTATCGTGCATATCGGCGGTCTGACCAGGAGGAGTCCTGGTCTGTCGTGTTATAAGAAGGCGCTAAGCTGTTCACACAACAAGTTGGCCAGGTCAGGCCGCCCTAGCGTACCCATCGCCCACCTTTCGGAGACCTACCATGAACTCGCGTACTTGCCATGAATCCGCCGCCCTTAAACACAGCGAACGGCATTGTTCCACTTGCTCATTGCGGGAGCTGTGTCTGCCGGTGGGTTTGTCCACGGTAGAACTGGAAAGCGTGTCCGACCTGGTGTCGCGCGGGCGCCGTCTGCATCGCGGTGAGGTATTGTTCCGCGCCAATGGCGCGTTTGAAAATCTGTATGCCGTCCGCTTTGGTTCGTTCAAATCCAGCGTGCTGGGCGCAGGTGGCCAGGAACAGATCACCGGCTTTTCGATGATGGGCGATCTGATGGGCATGGACGGCATCGAGCGTAATACTTATTCGTCCGACATGGTGGCGCTGGAAGACAGCGAGGTGTGCACTTTTCCGTTTTCGGCCATGGAAGCGCTGAGCACGCGCATCCCGGCTTTGCGCCGTCATCTGTATCGCGTGCTCAGCCGCGAAATCCGCAATGACCACGGCATGATGTTGCTGCTGGGCAAGATGCAGGCCGACGAGCGCGTGGCAACCTTTATCCATACGCTGTCTTTGCGCCACGCCCAGCGCGGTTATTCCGGCTCGGCGTTTCATCTGCGCATGACGCGTGAAGAAATTGGCAGCTATCTGGGCCTGACCCTGGAAACGGTCAGCCGGATGTTTGCCCGTTTGCAGCAACAAGGCATCCTGGATGTGCAGGGCCGGCTGGTGACCATTCTTGATATGGACGCGCTGGAAAACATCGGCGCGGCCTGTAAATAAGCGTGTGACAGGCGCGGCGGTGGGGCCGGGGGCCGGTCCAACCGTCCGCTACGGCCGCCTTGGTCTCATAACCGGAAACGCGCTACCGATTGATGCAGCGCCGCCGACAATCGCTCCAGCTCGGCCACATTCTGATTGGCCACCTGGACCGAGTGCACCGCGCTTTCCACCATTTGCGCAATTTTCTCCACATTATTGGCGACGGTATTGCTGGCCAGGCTTTGCTCGGCCGCGGCATTGGCCACATCGCGCACGCGTTCCAGGCTGGCGTTGGCGCCGTGGTTGATTTCGCGCAGGGCCGTGGCGGCCTTGCGTGACATTTCCACACTGCCGGTCACCAGCGGCGTAACGGCCTGCATGCTTTTGACCGCGTCGGCAGTGTCGCTGCGGATGCGTTGCACCATCTGATTGATCTGCGCGGTGGCTTGCGTCGTACGCTCGGCCAGTTTGCGTACTTCGTCCGCCACTACGGTAAAGCCGCGACCTTGTTCGCCGGCGCGGGCGGCCTCGATGGCCGCGTTGAGGGCCAACAGATTGGTCTGATCGGCAATGTCCTTGATCTGCGCCGACATACCTTCAATCTCGCGCGAGCGCTCGGCTAGGCCCACAATCAGCTCGGCCGCATGCGTCACATCACCGAGCAAATCGTGGATCTGGCTGGATACCTGGGTAACCAGTGCGTCGCCCTGATCGGCCAGTTCGGTGGTGCGGGCGGAGTTGTGTTCGGTTTCGCGCGCGCTAAGCGAAATTTGATCAATGCTGACCGACATTTGCTCGATGGCCGCGGCGGTAGAGGCGGTGGCGTCGGATGACTGGCGCGAGGATAAATGGATATGCTCATTTCGCTGGTCAAGCTGCCCGCCGCCAGCGACAACGCGGCTTCGCCCTGCTGGATGCCGGTAATCATGGCGCGCAGGCTTTCCTGCATGGTGGCGATGGCGCCGAGCAAACTCTGGCTGCTGCCGCGCACGCCCAGCTGATGGCTAAGGTCGCCCGCAGCAATCTTTAGCGCGGCCTGGCGCGCGTATTCGGGCTCACCGCCCAATTGCAGATAAATGCGCCGCGACATCTGCACCGCCAGCCCGGTCACCGCCAGCAACGACACTCCGCCGATCACCATAAAATGCCAAACCAGGCGCCACCAGGCTTGATCGATATCGTCAACAAATACGCCAAAGCCGATCAGCCAGCCCCAGCCTTCCACCTGGGTTACGCCGTTGATTTTGGGGGCAAGCGCGCTGCTGGCCGAGCGCTTGCTCATGTCATTGAAGAAGGCGAAATCGGTGCTCTGCAATTGATAGAGGTATTCCTCCACATTGCGGCGACCGCTGGGCAGTGGCGCACCCCAATCCACTTTGCCTATCACCTGCGGATTGGGGTGGACCAGGCCCACCGCATCTTTGGTGCGGGCCCACAGATAGAGCTTGCCATCGCGTAAGCCTTCAAGCGCGGCAATGGCCCGGGCTTGCGCTTCTGCATGCGACAGTTTCCCTTGTTTTTTTCCTGCGTCTGATACATGCTGACTTGTTGCCTTGCGAGGCCCAGTACCGCGCGGATTTCTTCGTGGCGATCGGCCAGCATGGTGCTGTGCAAAGTCTGCAAAGCAAACAGGGCCACCACATTCAGGCCCAGGATGGCGATCCCTACGATCACCGCGAGCCGTGTTGATAATTTCAATGGAGTTACTCCGAAACGTGTACCGAAAGACCTGCACACGGCCAGCACCGAGCGTGTTGGCAGTGCGTCAGGATGTTGCGTCCGGAGCCATTGTTGATCGACCTTTGCCTGAGCAATCTGACAAAAATCAAGGAATATTACGGCAGATTACGATAATTGCCGGCCACTCCAGCCATGCCCAAGCCCGGCATCCATGCCCCGCAGGCGGGCGTCTTGTTGTTTTCCTTCCACTGCAAATCATCATCTCGACAATGTTTGATCCAGGTCAGATGTAACCGGTCCTGAAGAGCCTACAAATGCGCTGTCATTCTGATATATCACATCACCCAACTTGATATATCAGGAGCGCAAGGCCGCGATTTTACTGGATTGCAGCCTTGCTCCATCACATCGAGGAGGCTGTATGACTGCATTTATGGACAAGGATTTTCTGCTGGATACCGACGTGGCCCAGCGGCTGTATCACGAAGTGGCAGCCGACTTACCTATCATCGATTACCACTCCCATCTGCAGCAAAGCGAGATCGCCAGCCGCAAGAAATTCCGCAATATCGCCGAGCTCTGGTTGGGTGGTGACCATTACAAGTGGCGCTTGATGCGTAGTGCTGGTGTAAGCGAAGACTTTGTTACCGGTAAACGCACTGACGAAGAAAAAAATTCCGCGCGTTCTGCAAAGTGCTGCCGCTGGCCATCGGCAATCCGATCTATCACTGGAGCCATCTGGAACTGCGCCGCATTTTCGGAATTGATCTGCTGATCAACGAGCAGAACGCCGCACAAATCTGGGAGCGTGCCAACGCCAGGCTGGCGGAGATGGATACCTGGGCCTTTCTGGAACAAGCCGGGGTCGAGGTGGCATGTACCACCGATGACCCGGCCGACGATCTGGCCCAACATGCCGCCATCAAACAGATGGCGCTTAAAACCCGCGTGCTGCCGGCTTATCGGCCCGATAAAGCCATGCGCATCAATCAGCAAGGTTTTGTCGAATACCTCGGCACGCTGGGCCGGGTGGCAGATGTGGAAATCCGCAGTTTCTCCGCGCTGATCACGGCGCTGGCCAAGCGAGTGACCTTCTTTCACCAGCAAGGCGCGCGCATCTCCGATCACGCGGTGGATGTGGCGCTGCCGGTCACCGCCTTGCCCGCCGAACAGATTGAAGCGCTGTTCCAGAAACGCCTGGGCGGCACGTTGCTAAGCGACGCTGAAGTCGCGCAATACGTGCTGGCCGTGCTGACCGGCCTCGGCCGCGTCTACGCCCAACATGACTGGGCGATGTGTCTGCATATCGGCGCGCAACGCAATAACAGCAGCCGCATGATGGCGCGGCTGGGGGCTGATACCGGTTATGACTCGATCTCGGATATGAGTTGTAGCGCTGGCCTGGCCGCCTTGCTCGACACGCTGGACCGCGAACAACGCCTGCCCAAAACCATGCTGTTCTGCCTGAACCCCGGCATGAACGAAATCCTGTCGACGCTGATCGGCAATTACCAGGACGGCTCCATCGCCGGCAAGTTGCAGTACGGCCCGGCCTGGTGGTTCAACGACCACAAAGAAGGCAATTTGCAGCAGCTGATTACCCTGGCCAATCACGGTGTGCTGGGGACTTCGGTGGGCATGGTCACTGATTCGCGCAGCTTTGCTTCTTATCCCCGCCACGATTACTTCCGCGCTTGTTGTGCCGCCAGTTGGGGCAGTGGGTGGCCGCCGGTGAGTTCCCCGCTGACTTTGCGGCGCTGAGCACCGTGGTGCGCGGTATTTGCTACGAGAACGCCAAGCGCTATTTCGCGCTGTAACCCGGCGTTGCGGCGGCCATACGCCGCCGCAACGCCGCACCCAACCAGGCTGAGAGGGCCAAGGGCTATGCAAAAAAAATACTCTGCATCCACCCGGACGACGACATGTTGGTGGCGCTGGTCGATCTGGCCGCGGGCGAGTTGGTGACGTGGGAAGGCGATGCCATCCTGATCAACACGCCGGTTGCTGCCAAACACAAATTTGCCCGCCGCAATCTGGCGCAAGGCGACTTGCTCAAGCTGTATGGCGTGCCGGTCGGCAAGGCCGTGGTAGCGATCAAGCGCGGCGAAGTAGTCACCACCGACAACCTGCAGCATTACGCCGCCGAAGTTGAAATCACCGCCACCGCACCGTACCAATGGCATGCGCCCGATATGCAGCGCTGGCAAGGCGCCACGTTTGAGGGCGTGGTGCGGGCGGATGGTCGGGTGGGCACGGCCAATTACTGGCTGATTTTTCCGCTGGTGTTCTGCGAAAACCGCAATGTCGAACATCTGCGCAACGCGCTGGAAGGGCCGCTCGGCTATGCCAGCAATGATCTGGCCGCCTATACCCTGGCCTTGCTGGGCGAAGAAATGGAGGCGCCGCCGCGCGCCGTTACCCGCCCGTTTGCCAACGTGGATGGCGTACGCATCATCACGCACGCCGGTGGCTGTGGCGGCACCCGCGCCGATGCCCGTTCGCTCTGCCGCGTGCTGGCGGCCTATGCCGATCATCCCAATGTGGCTGGCATTACCGTGTTCAGCCTTGGCTGTCAGAACGCGCAGATCAGCATGTTCCAGGACGCGCTGAAAGCCCGCAATCCGGACTTCGCCAAGCCCTGTCTGATCTATGAGCAGCAAAAGTGGGAAAGCGAAGACGCGATGATGAAGGCCGTGTTGCAAGACACGCTCAACGGCCTCAAGGCCGCCAATGCGGTGGTGCGCCAACCGGTGCCGCTGTCCGAGCTGAAGATCGGCGTGAAATGCGGGGGCTCGGATGGCTTTTCTGGCTTGTCGGCCAATCCGGCCATGGGCCTGGTGTCGGACATGGTGGTCGCGCTGGGGGGCGCTTCGATCCTGGCGGAGTTTCCCGAGCTGTGTGGCGTGGAAGCCAGCCTGATCGAGCGTTGCCAGCACGACGACGACAAGCGGCGTTTCCTTGGCATGATGCGCGACTTTGAAGCCAAAGCGCTGGCCGTGGGCACCAGCTTCGCCGCCAACCCCAGCCCCGGCAATATCCGCGATGGCCTGATCACCGATGCCATCAAATCAGCCGGCGCGGCCAAAAAAAGGCGGCACCTCGCCCATCGTGGCGGTGCTTGATTACGCCGAGCCCGCGGCTCAGCCGGGCTTGTCTTTGCTGTGTACGCCGGGCGGCGATGTCGAATCGGTGACCGGCATCGTGGCCTCGGGCGCCAATGTGGTGTTGTTTTCCACCGGCCTCGGCACCCCGACCGGCAATCCCGTCGTGCCGGTGCTGAAGATCGCCACCAATAGCACGGTGGCAAGCCGCCTCAAAGACATGATCGATTTTGATTGTGGCCCGGTGATTAGCGGCACGCCGTTGCCGGACGTGGCCGAAGACCTGTTCAAGCTGGTGGTGCAAACCGCCGCAGGCCAATACCGCGTCAAAGCCGACCGATTGCAGCAATACGATTTTATTTTCTGGAAGCGTGATATCTCGCTTTAGCCGAGTATCCCGGAGGACTTATGCAACAACTTGATCGAACTCAACCTAATACCTCGCCGATTCGTTTTGTGCAATTTGGTGAAGGTAATTTCCTGCGTGCCTTTATCGATTGGCAAATTGATCTGTTGAATGAACGCACTGGCCTGGATGCCAGTGTGGTTATTGTGCGGCCCATTGCACGCCCGGATATGCCTTTGTTGAATACCCAAGGCGGGGTGTACACCACTTTGATTCGCGGTCTGAATGAAACGGGCGTACCGGTCAAAGAATATCGGCAGATACAGTGCGTTAAAGGGGAAATCGATGCCACCGCGCGCTGGAATGACGTATTGGCTTTGGCGCACGCCCCTGCGCTGCGCTTTGTGGTTTCCAATACCACGGAGGCGGGCATCTGCATCAATAACGTGGATGGCTTCGAAGATTTTCCGCCGGCCAGTTTTCCCGCCAAATTAACCCGCTTTCTGTTTGAGCGTTATCGCCATTTTGAGGCTGCAGCCGATAAAGGCCTGGTGCTATTACCCTGCGAATTGATAGACCACAATGGCGCAGCACTGAAAAGCGCGGTGCAGCATTTTGCCGGCTTATGGAAACTGGGCGACGGCTTTAATGCCTGGCTGGATAGCGCTTGCACGTTTTGTTCGACGCTGGTGGACCGGATTGTCACGGGTTATCCCACCAGCGAAATCAGCGCGATTGAACGCGAAATGGGCTATTCCGATCAATTTCTGGTCACCGCCGAATACTTTTATCTGTTTGTGATTGAAGGCCCGGCCTGGCTGGCCGACGAATTGAAACTGGCCGGTGCTGATCTGAATATCCAGTTGGTTGATGACATCACCCCGTATAAGCAGCGCAAGGTGGGCGTGCTGAACGGCGGTCATACCAGCATGGTGCCGGTGGCCCTGCTGGCCGGGCTTGATACCGTGGGTGCCGCCCTGGAAGACCCTTTGGTCAGCCGCTTTCTGCTGCAAACGCTGGACCAGGAAATCATTCCGGCGCTGCCCTTGCCGCGCGCCGAACTCGACCCCTTTGCTGCAGATGTGTTGCTGCGTTTTCGCAATCCCTATATCCAGCACCGGCTTGAATCAATTTCACTAAACAGCTGGAGCAAATTTGCCGCGCGCGTAATGCCGCAATTGCTGCAATACCAGCGCGCCCACGGTGTGTTGCCACAACGGCTGGTGATTTCCCTGGCCGCCAATATGCTGTTGTACCGCGGCGTAATGCTGAAATTGGCGGATGACCAGGCGCATTTGCTCTGGTTTGAAGAAGCCTGGGAGAAATTCCGTACCCATCGCATTACTTTCTCTGAAATCGCCCAAGGCTGGCTGGCGAATAAAGCGCTGTGGCTGCCGATTTGAATGAGGTACCACAACTGACCGAAACGCTGGCAAATACTTTGCAATTCATTGATATAAACGGGGTTCGCAAAGTATTGACCGAATTAGAATCAGAAAATTCCTGAAATAAAGTGAAGTCTGGAAAAAACGCAATTTCACGCGCCGGTATTAAAAAAGCCGGTGCGTGATAAAAAAAATGCAATAGCGTCAGGCATACATAAGAGGCCGCGGTTGCCATCAGGCAACCAGCAACCCGAATCCAGTTTTGAAAGGCAGATACACCGGCAAAGACCGGTTAATTGCCAGCTTGCAAAACTTAAAGGTGCGAGGAAAAAAATCATGGGTAAAGTCAAAGGAATGCGCTGGTGGATGGTCGGGATGGTCACGGCCGGATTGATCGTGAATTATCTGGCGCGAAATACATTATCGGTGGCTGCGCCGACAATGATGCATGACCTGCATATGACGACGAAAGAATATTCATATGTAGTGGTGGCATGGCAAGCGTGTTACGCCCTGATGCAACCGGTAGCGGGTTATATCCTGGATGCAATTGGCACAAAAAATTGGGTTTGCGATATTTGCATGCGCGTGGTCAATTGCCTGCGCCGCCGCCGCTTTTGCGGGTAACTGGCAAGGCCTGGCCGTGTTCCGTGGCATGTTGGGCTTGACCGAGGCGGCAGGGATACCCGCCGGGGTTAAAGCCACCACCGAATGGTTTCCGGCCAAAGAACGCTCGGTTGCCATAGGCTGGTTCAATATCGGCTCGTCGATAGGCGCGCTGCTGGCGCCGCCCTTGGTGGTCTGGGCCATTATGGCTGGCAGTTGGGAATGGGCCTTTGTGATTGTGGGCGTGTTGGGTGGCGTCTGGACCGCATTGTGGATGCTGTTCTACAAACATCCCAAACATCAGAAAGCGCTGTCGGATAGCGAACGCGAATACATTCTGGCGGGCCAGGAAGCGCAATATCGCGACGAATCCAGTGCCGCTGCCGCGCCCAAGGCGCGTTGGACCGAGATTGTCAAAAGCCGCAATTTCCGCGCCATTGCCATCCCGCGTTTTTTTTGTCTGAACCGGCCTGGCAAACCTTTAATGCCTGGATTCCGCTGTATATGGCCACTGAACGCCATATGAATCTGAAAGAAATTGCCATGTTTGCCTGGTTGCCCTTCCTGGCTGCCGATCTGGGTTGTGTATTGGGCGGTTATCTCAGCCCGTTCTTCCACAAGTATTGCAATGTGCCGCTGTTTACCTCGCGCAAGCTGGTGATGATTACCGGTGCTGTTTGCATGGTGGGCCCGGCATGTATTGGCCTGGTGAGCAGCCCGTACACCGCCATTGCCTTGCTGTGCGTGGGTGGTTTTGCGCATCAGACTTTATCGGGCGCGTTGTATGCCATTACTTCTGACATGTTTGGCAAAAAATGAAGTCGCCACTGCGACTGGCCTGGGCGGTATGTGTGGCTATCTGGGGGCAACCATCTTTACGCTGTTCTTTGGCGTGCTGGTTACGCAAGTTGCTATAGCCGCTGTTTGTGTTGTTGGCGATTTTCGATGTAATTGCCGCCATCACCCTGTGCGTATTGGCGCGCGAACGTAGCACCCCGGCCGTCGTGAGCATGCCGCATGCGGCCATGCCTTTGGCTGCCAAATAAAAGCCTGAGCCAAAAAAAACGAGGGTAGAGGAGATAAGCAAAACGCCGCTGAATTAATCAGCGGGCGTTTTGTTTTTTTTGCGGCTTGGCGCGTAAAGCCAGCGCGCGTGGACGTCTTGCAATCTAGCCCGTCGCGTGCGTTAACGCGGGGTGGTGCTGGGCAAATGCGCAATAAAGTATTCCGGACGCATGGTGCGGGTGACTTCGAGGATAGGCAGTACGTGATCCAGATGCGCGCGCATGGCGGCGGTGGCTGCGGCGCCGTCGTTGTTGGCAATGGCGCTGACCACGGCTTCATGCTCGTCCACTACGCCTTCCATCCGACCTGGCATCGGCAAGGTCAGCCGCCGATAGCGATCGATCTGCGTCTTGGCCTGCAGCACCATCGGCCACACGCCAGGATGGCCCGAAATCTCGGCCAGCGCGGCGTGAAATGCTTCGTCGCCATGATGGAAACCGCGGGTATCGCCGTCCTGGGCGCAGCGGCGTTGCTGTTTGAGCATGTCTTGCAGGCGCAGGATTTGCTGCGCATCGGCGCGCTCGGCCGCTTTGGCCGCGATCGCCAACTCCAGCGCGGTGCGCACCAGCATGGCTTCTTCCAATGTATCTAGCGGAATGCGCGCCACAAACGTGCCCACGCGCGGCATGATTTCGATCAAGCTTCATCCGCTAACCGTTGCACCGCCTCATGCACCGGGGTGCGGCTGGTGCCGTGGGCGATGGCGATGTCCTTTTCATTGATACGGGTGCCCGGCAACAGCGTCATATCGACGATTTGCTGGCGTAAATCCTGATATACCCGGCGCGCTGCGCTGGGTTGCAGTGCTGTTTTATCGGCTGCTGCGGCCGGCTGGCTGGACGCTTCATAAGAGTTGGTCCGGTGAGGATGGAATGGGGCAGCGACTGGCGATCGAGCGCCGCACTCAATCAGTCCGCGATGTTTTACGACATCAGGCGCGGCGCGCGCCCGACGGCCATTTTACGATAAGCGCCCTGCGGCGCAGCAACCGCCACGGCAACGCAGTAGCGGCTTGAGCGGGAGCAGGGCGGCGGCCGGGGTTACAGCTGAATGCTCGGCATCGCAGTCGGCGCAATAATCGCACCGCATGGCGGATGACTGTGCCGGCTACGGTGTTGCCGGTTTCCGCCGCACTGATCACATCGTGGCCGCACAAACGCGCCGCCAGATAACCTGCAGCAAACGAATCGCCCGCAGCCGTGGTATCGACCACATGCGCCACCGGGGCGGGCGGGATCGACACCGGCGCGTGGCCGGCCAGGCGCACCAGCGTATCGGCACCGCCTTGCTTGACCACCACTTCGGGCGTGGGCAGCGCCCAGACCTGCGCCAGCGCGTCTTGCAGCGTCATCGCTTCGGCCTGCATGGCGGTGTGGTCATCCAGGGTGATCAGCGCGATATCAGATTGGGCAAAGGCCCGCGCGTACCAGCTACGCGCTTCTGCACTATCGGGCCACAGCCGCGCCCGATAATTGTTGTCGAACACCACTTTGCCGCCGTTGGCGCGCACCGCTTGCGCCGCCGCCAGCAGACGTTCGCGCCCGGCGGTGGGCAGTATGGCCAGGCTGATGCCGCTGAAATACAGCACGTCGAGCGTGCTCAATTCGAGCTCCAGCGCACTGATTTCGGTATCAAAATAAGCCCGCGCCGCACTGCTGTCGCGCCAGTAACTAAAGGTGCGTTCGCCCGCCGCATCCACCTGGATCATATACAGGCCAGGCACCCGGCCCGGCAGGCGTGAAACCAGATGGGTATCGATGTTTTCAGCCTGCCACGCGTCCAGCATGGCCTGGCTATGCCGGTCATCCCCCAGTGCGGTGACATAACTGACCTCGGCCGGATGGCCCGCCAGCATGCGCGCCAGGTAAATGGCGGTATTGAGGGTGTCGCCGCCAAAACTACGGCGCAATTGGCCGCCCACTTGTTCCTGTAGTTCAATCATGCATTCGCCAAACAAGGCAATGCGCTGGATGGATTTCATGGTTGAGCGTCCTTGTGATTCCTGACTGAAAAGGGGCCGCGGGCAGCGCAAGATCTGCGCAGCGCGGCGAGCTAGCGCTATAGTGCGACAAGCCACAAATCCGGCGCTGATCCTGATCAAAGTCTTTAGAATTGCCCGCACCTGGTTTCGATTTATTGCCGAAAATCGGCGCATATTCCGGCCAAATAAAAAAAACCGGAATACCGCGCCGGCAGCTTGCGCTGGCCAACGTGATATTCCGGTTGTTGTTGCTACAAAAAAACCTCAGAAGCGTGCGATCAAACCCACGCCCACAGCACGCGGGCTATCGCCGGGTGCCAGATAGGCCGAAGAACTGCCCGAATTATTGCTGTAAACCGGGGCTTGCCCAAAATTGACGTTTTGCAACGCGTTATTCTTGATGTCGGTGTAATAGATATACGTTGAGATAAAGCGGTTGAAGTTATATTGCGCGCCTATGGCCCATTGTTTTGCGGCGTAATCGTCGCTGCTACCGGTGGTGGCATTGCTCAGACCGCCCAGTTTGGCATAGGCAATCTTTAATGTGACATCGTCCCGGATATCTTGCGCGGCCGAGATCATCCAGTCGTTTTGCTTCATGCTGCCGTCGACACTGTTTTTGCTATAGCCGTAACTGGCCCGTTCTACGCCCACGCCGACGTAGGTTTTGCTGGTAAAGGTATAAGAAGCCACCGCCTTATAAAACGAAGTGTCGACATTGTTCACCGCGCCAGTACTGAAGCCGGTGCCCTTGGCGATGTTGTCCACCAGCACGCCAGTATTGGCTTGCCGATCATAGCCGAGGCCCACCTGCAGCCCGCTCACGCTATATTTGGCGCCCAGCGAATAACGTTCGCGATTGCTACCGCTGCTTTGCGATTCATCAAAACCATACGAACCAGCAAACTGAAAACCGCTGAGGAAAGGCGAGAAGTAATGAACCGAGTTCTTCATACGCGATTCACCGCGACTGAAAATACTGTTTGAATTACCGGTCATTTGCGCGGTGGTGTTATTAAACAAATCCAGGCCATTCACGCTGAGGCCGAGGTTGCCGCCCAGCTGGCCACCGGAACCCACCAGGCTGCGATAGCCGAGTCGTTGTTGCCCGCAATCAAACGACCAAAACGCGTGTCATCAATGCCGATAAAGGAATTGCGCGATTCCAGCGTGGCGGAGCTGCCTTGATCATTAACGCCGCCATTCTCAAAGCTGTTCAAACCGCCTTCGAGCTGCCACACCGCTTTGGTGGTGGCATTAACCGGGATCGTGCCCGAAAAACCCAACCGTGAATTACCATCTGACACCCGCCCGCGACTATCGTAAGGCGTAGCACCGCCTTCGGCTCTCACTGATTCAACTTGCGCATTCAAAAAAGCCGTATACCTTGGTTTCGATCTTTAAATCGCCGATGGTGGCCGTGCCCAGATCAGCCGCATGGGCCATGCTGGACAGCGCTGTAAATACCGTTGCACCGAGCACCAGCATTGTTTTTTAGATTGCAGTAGTCGACCTTCTTCATTTTTTTTGACTCCCCGATTAAATGGTTTATTGCTATTCATTAAATAAAGACGAACGCATTGTTAAATTTAGCGCGCACAAATCCCCGCCCGTTAAATTAAACGGAAATTAAATACGAGGCGTGTTTAAGGTGTGCGGTGCCCGGAAACGGCTACCCGCTTGATCCGGCGGTATTATCCATATTGGCCCTTACTCGGTTTGTTATCTTATTTGTGATATATCAGAATGACGGGCCTAATATATCAGCGGGCACGCAGGGCAATAACTGATCTAGCGCAAACAATAATTCGATAGGGGCGTGGAATTGCAAGAACGGGTTTTAATGCAACAGTGCTGGCTTGGCACAGCGCTTACGGTGCGCAATTGCGAATCTATATGTCCGGATTTTGTAATTTAAATTCGGGATTTTTTTGCTGGAAATGAACGGTAACTACGGAATTGACCCGCAATAAAATCAGCACCAAGCCAACTGGCACGCCACCTGGACGCCTTCGTGCGCTTCGGTCTTGATGTAGTAGCGAGCGATCCCCGGTGCGTGCTCGTTAATCCTCATCCAGAGCAGCCGGCCAGGCCAGGGCCAAGGCGATGTCCGCGCTTGTTGCTGCGGCCGGTCAGTCTTTAAATGGATGCGAATTCATCGGGAAGACAACGCTGCCCCTGTCAGCCATGACAGCCACTCTTGAACCCAAAGAACAATCGCCGCAGCGTCGGCCTGCGTAGTGGCAGCTATCTTCAAACCTGTGCAGGTGGAACTTGCCGCTGTTCTTGATCGCGCCGCCGCATCAGTTGCGAAAGTGCAGACTTATGCTTTAACCGCCTCACGCTTGCGGGATGCATTTGCATAGAATTGCCGATGCGCTCATACCGCCTCGGGCAATCGCACAGAGATATCGGGCCGGACGCCAGGCTCGACATTGAAGTGAGTGTGGGTAACACAGACATCCGCGTTGTGGATGCAGGGCAGGACGCGATCATCAAGATCGAAAGGTTTTTTTTATATACGCGTTATTGCTATCTGACCGGGAAAGTGATCAAGGTCAGTAATGATGCGGCACAGGATAAAAAAGAAAGGCTTGATTTATCCGGCACGTGTGACATTGCCGACGAATCGAATTCATGTGGATAACAAATGGGTGAATCTGACACCGGGGATGAATGTGACGGTGGAGGTTAAAACCGGGAAGAGAAGAGTTGCGGAGTATTTTTTTTAAGTCCGCTGGTTGAATATGCGAGTGAGAGTTTGCGGGAGCGTTGATGGGGCGAAATTTCATGATTTTTTTATATAGACAGCAAACAAATTATTTTATATAAATTAGCCAAAGTTCTATAGAGAAATTTTATGGTAAAGTTTACGTATTTCAATATAGTAAAAAAAAGAATGTATTTCGCCTTGGGTGGCGCTATTGTCACTGGGATTTTCCTTTTTTTTTGTGATTGCGAATTTGGGTGGAATGATTGGTTATTTGCAAGATAAATGTGACGAGCTAGGTGCGTGCGGGAGCTGACAACAGACAAAAGCGACGTTGATCAATATTTCATATGAGAATTACACACAAAGTAAAAAATATGAGAGATGTCTCAAATAAAAAATTGCATCGCCTCTAATGTGACATATTCTTATCACGTAGCCAAAAATAAATTTGAGGGGCACGGAATTTATTTGGGCCCGGAGCCATGCGAGGGGTTTCCGAAAATAGATTTGCCAATTGGTACGGAAGTATCAATATATTTCAAGGTTGATTCGCCAGGTAAATCCGTGTTGCATCGCGAAATATTTGATAAATTTTATCTATTTGACTCAATTGTTTGGCTTGCATTTGCATTTCTTATCTTGTTTGTTTCAATGAAAATAAACTTCTTTTTTTTCGAAAAATTAATGGAAATATAATAGATGTCAGCTTCAGATGATGTTGCGTCCCTTGTTTCCGATTTAATGCAAAGCTACTTTGCAGGAAGAGACGCGTTTGAGGATGTGGAGAGCAATAAAAAAAGCTTAGTGACAGTTTTCTTGATTTTTTTGCAGCTCGTTAGCGCAGGGTTAAATGTTGTCTCTGACGTTAAAGCTGCCGTCCCGTATGCCGGAGGATTGGCAATGAGCTTAGGTGGGAGCCTGACAATATTTCAGGCGGGCAAGCTCTACATGGCGGTAAAAAAACGGGGAATCCGTATCTTTAGACCAGATCGCTAATATTGCAAATGGAGCATCTACGACCATAAGCCAATATATTAACACCTTAAAAAACCGGCGCTACGATTAATGCCGCAGGCGAGGTCGTTTCCGTGGGGCGGGCCGGACTAATGGCCAGCACCGCCGAGATTGCGCAAACGCTGAGCATCAATTAGTCAAGCCTGGCAGCAAGCCGGTGAAGCCTTTGGTTCTAGCGGCATTGGCTGCGCAATTAATTTGTCACATTTATCGAAATTAACCGGGAATGCATGAGAATAGTTAATATAATTATGTGTGTATTATTTTTTTAACAGGCTCCCTTGAAGTAAGTGGCGCTGAAGGCGTTGAAGGATCCGTCCCGCGGTCAATAAAGCAAATTGCAACACTGAATTCTTCTTCCTATATATCTGCGATCGCCTTGAGTCCGGATGGGAAGTATGTCGCATCATTAAGTGATCACGATTCAAATGTGGATCTCTGGGACGTAGAGAGAGCGCGATTGGTATCGACTATCGATATTGGGGGTAATGGATTTCCGGGAGGTCACAATATTGCCTGGACCACGGATGGAAAATACGTGGCTACCTGCGGGGGGCGTCCCGTCGCTTTTAGAATCTGGAACGTATCGACTGGGGAGGTCAGGGACGTTCTGATGGGGCCGGGCAGCGGTTGCAAGTCAATGTCTGCGTCTCCAGACGGGCAGCAATTTGCTATTTCATCAAGGAAAAGTACATTAATTTTTTTTGATGTAAAAAAAACCTGGACGGTTGAAAAAAAGCTATGCATTTCAGCTGAGCTTCCCTGTATCCAATACACAAGTGAAATTTTCTCCAGATAGCCATATGGTTGCGATCTCTCAGGTTGGATTCTGGCCCCGCGACCTGCAAAGTGGGGTTGTGCTATGGAATATGAATGAGGACAAGCCTGGCGAACCATTTCATCCATTCGGAAATCAGCAGGCGGATATCCAAGATATTGATTTTTTCGTCCGATGGAAAAGAATTGGTGATGGCGATAGGCCAAACAAGCAAAGATGCTATTACTGACCCCGTAATGATATGGGACATTAAAAGAGTTAGCCCCTCGCCGCGATTCACTCCCTTAAAACGGCGCGTATCCAGAATTCAATTTAGTCTCAACGGAAAGTCGCTGGTAGTAGCCGGGCGTGACAGAAATGGCGTAATCGATATTGTTAACATAAGCGACTCTAAAGTTATCGCGGAACTGACAGTGGGAAATTATATTAGTAGTATGGCGATTGGCCCTGGCGAAAATAAGTTTTGTGTTGCAAGCGGAAACAAAATTCTTATATTGGAATACTAATATGTCGTCTACATATAATTTTTTCTTTTCGGCCGAACCAACTTTGGGTGTTCCCAGGTGGTTGATCCCGCTGCAATAACCGTTTTATGCTGTTCTTTTATGCAAACACACCCCAGCAGGGGCCGGAACAAACCTACGTTAGAAGGATGTATTAATGGTCAACGACACAACCACGCCTCTGGTCATTGATATTGCGTAGCGTTTTATATCTCTCGTTCGCGAAATTGACCCGACTTGGCGTAAGGCATATTTGCGATTTTGCCTGCGCGATTCAGTTTCTGAGGCGAAGGGTTTCTACGTGTTTGAATCAGGCGTCAATGTTATTGACGTCGTCAAGCACAAAGTTTTTTTTCCACCCGATCGCAAAAAAAGGGTCAAGACCTTTTGGCTGCACCAGGCAAGGCGGAGGGTGTGTTCCTGCTGGTTATAGATTCAAACTTTGATTATGAAATCAAATTTGAGTATGAGGACTTGGATCGTTGGAAAATCAGCAAATTGGGTGGTGGGACAGGGGTGCCAGTCGGTATTGAGTAGCGATAGCTAGCGCAGGCGATGGTCATCTCAGAGAGTGCACTAGAATCTAGCTCATATATGCGGGTAGAAACGTGGGTAAATGATGGCACGAGCGGTTAACAAGCTATTTAAATCAGGGCCAATGGTGAGTGGGTTCTCTCCAGGAGGTTTTGATGGGGTCTAGTTGGCAGGAGAAGGGCTGCAGTGTTTGCCGCGGCCTTTGGGAGACCGGGCGACCACCGCCTGAATTGGCTATCAACTATGAATTGCATTCACGACTACATTGCTGTGAAGTCTGCGGAACATACTGGGAGCAGGATGAACGCTTGGCCGATACCATCCAGGAGGGAGAAGCAAAAAAAGCTTTACCCAAAGGCCTTCTCAAAAGGTGGCACGTAATGGAAGCGTTTAAACCGCTGAATGACTTCGAAGCAGGATTAGAGCGGGCGCAGAGCGGAAAGCTACAGATGCAGGATATCGTTAGGCACCTGTTGGTTTCGGATTTGGCTGTGCCAAGTGCAGCAGAGGTGATGGCGGATGGAACCGGCTTTGAGCCTTTGCTATTC
The DNA here is from genome assembly GCA_001313065.1 of Silvimonas sp. JCM 19000. Next base: position 4,273 of record BBFD01000027.1, on the reverse strand, counting down.
CCAAAAGGTGACTTCTTTATGCTTGCCTGTTTCTCAGATAAACAGCGAATTGGTGACTTTGCGGCAATGGCACCTTATTGCATGGTGATGAAAGGCCGCGACCTCTTGCGACGCCTACCTGTAAGTTACGGTCTGGTTGTGAATCCTGGCGAGAAGGTGGGATTCGATATATCACCGGAGGGAGTTGCGCAAATCATCCGCGATTTCATTTAGCAAGCAGGTAACTGATTTTGGAAAAAAAACGCACCTGGATTTGCCAATTCAACATGAAGCAATGGCTTGGCCTCGTGGGTGCCCTGCATATGGTGTAGATGGTTTTATGCGTTAAGGGAAAGGATCTCCCTCTTCGTTGCAGATCCAGGAAATGCTGTTCGATGCCATTACCCGTTGCTCATGACTTAGGGTGGGATTCCGTGGCGCGGCATCTACAACAACGTGCAGACTGCCGTGGACCAGGTAGGCCGGGGCAAGGTGCGTGATGCAAATATCCGCTTCAGCGTTGGTCAGCCACTAAGCTGTTCCACGCCGAGTTCCGCAACGTGGCATGGAGTTGGGAAGAGGGCCAGATTAAGGAGGCGTCTGAGCAAGTCGCCATTGGCAATTTGCTGGCCCCGCTAAAACACTGGTTGGCCAGCCAATGTTCATCAAGCGAAAATTTAAATGTGGCTAGAAACGTGGGTAAGAAAACCCCAAACGCAAAAAAAAGCCTGAGCAATCAGGGCTTTTTTTAAATCCGGCTGGCGGAGAGAGGGGATTCGAACCCCCGATAGGCTATTAACCTATACACGCTTTCCAGGCGTGCGACTTAAACCACTCATCCATCTCTCCGCGGAAGAGGCCGCACTATACGTCATCCCTACAAAATTGCCAAGCGCTTTTGCCGCAGACTGTCGCCGCTCATGCAATTGCAGCTTATTTGGGCTCGGAAATATCGCCTTTTACTCCAGGCTGTGTGATCCGAAGTCCTTGTAAATGCGCTGGTTTTTTTTCATTGGCCCAAGCGTTTTTATATATATATGACCACTTTGAAGTGGGGGGCGGGTCTGGAGCAGGCTTGTCATGTGCATAAGAGCGGATGGCGCTGGTGTGGTGGTGGGCTTGCCCGCTCACGGTTGTGTCACCGGGCTATACCCATTCGCCGGCACGACTCATCGACAAGTGCGCTCGATTATCCTTGGCGCAACCTTGAATACCGATTTGATATTCGGCGGTGGGCCAGGCAGAAATTGACGTTGCCGACTCGATTATCAACAAACAGGAAATTAATTGTTGCCCCGCAGCAAATAGCCCAGCAATGGTGCGAAAAAAACCTCGCTTGTAGGCCATTCGGCTACGTTCTAATCCACGTTTCCAGGTATATCAAGCGGTCCGCATGCGGCGGTAGTATGCGCAGGCGCGATCGGGATGCGGCTGGATTATTGCCTGAGCATAGGCAATGCCCACGGACATCACTGACGACGCTCTGCCTGAAGCGAACAAACCGCGATGCCGATCCAGAACCGCCACCATGGACAGTGGCTGGCCTAGCGCGTTTTATGCAGATTCCCGTGCCGGGCTGGCTGTTATGCCGCCCTGTTTTTTGCAAGTTGCGTTGTGGAGTTTTCTGCATGTACCCATCTGCCCATAACCCGAAGTTTGGCAAGGCGCTGGCCGTCCTGACTTCGCTGTTCTTTATGTGGGGTTTGATTACCTCACTGAACGATATTCTGATTCCCCATCTGAAAGCACTGTTCTCGCTGAGCTATCTGCAAGCCGCGCTGATTCAGTTCTGTTTCTTTACTGCCTATTTCGTCGTGTCTTTTCCGGCGGGTGCTTGATCCGCAAGATCGGTTACAAGCGCGGCATTATCGTCGGTCTGATTACGGCGGGCGTGGGGTGTGCTTTGTTCTATCCGGCGGCGGGCGCGCAATCGTATGCGTTCTTCCTCGGTGCCTTGTTTATCCTGGCGAGCGGCATTGCCTTTTTTGCAGGTGGCAGCCAACCCCTATGTATTGGCGCTGGGCAAACCGGAAACCGCATCCAGCCGTCTTAATCTCACCCAGGCGTTTAATTCGCTGGGCGCAACATTGGCCCTTTGTTGGGCGCGACGGTGATTCTGGGTATTGCTGGCACGCAAGCGAGTTCGTCCAGCAATGCCGCAGCCCAAGCCGCCGCCGTGCAAACGCCATATCTGGTTTTGACCGGCATTTTGTTGGCGCTGGCCGCGGCAATCTGGCTAGTGCGTTTGCCAGTGATTGAAGAAGCGGTGAAACCGGCGGCTAAATCCCCCGCCACTGCGACGGCCAAAAAAAGGCAGTGTCTGCTTATCGCCATCTGATTCTGGGCGCGATCGGCATCTTTGCTTATGTCGGCGCAGAAGTGGGTATTGGCAGTTTCCTGGTCAGCCTGATGGGCCAACCGCAAATCGCCGGGTTGACCCCGGAAGCGGCAGGTCGTTATTTGTCTATCTATTGGGGCGCCGCCATGGTCGGCCGCTTTATTGGTAGCGCGCTGATGACCAAAATCAAACCGGCCCGCTTGTTGGCGTTTAATGCGCTGATGAATGTGGTGTTGATTGCGTTGGCTATGCTGTGCAGCGGTCATATCGCCATGTGGGCGCTGATTGCGGTGGGCTTCTTTAATTCGATCATGTTCCGACCATCTTCTCGCTGGCGCTGGAAGGCCTGGGCGAACATACCTCGGAAGGCTCCGGCATTCTGAGCATGGCCATCGTCGGCGGCGCTTGGTGCCGGTGTTGCAAGCATTCCTTGCCGATCATATGAATATCCTGGCGTCGTTCGCGATCCCGTTGGTTTGCTATCTCTACATCGTGCACTTTGGTGTGCGTGGTCATCGCGTGGATGCCGATGCGGCCGCCAAGGCTGCGGCACCGCTGGCTGCACCGGCTGCGGCGCGTTAATCGCGGCCAGCTCGCAGATCTGATCAAAACCCGGAAGGCCTGGCCCTCCGGGTTTTTTTATGCTCAATGCAATCGACGCGGGCGCAGTGCCATGCTGCTGAAAACACCATCGCGGAATAACAAGGCGTGGGCCAGGCCCGCGCTCAGATGCACCAGGATAGTCCAGAAAAAAAACACCCGTCCCAGCACGCCGTGGGCATGGCGCAGCACGGCGTAGCGCGCAATATCGGGCGCCATCAGCGCGGGCAGATGCCAGCTGCCGATACCGGGCAAGGGGTAGCCCGCCGCGATAACATGGCCCAGCCGATCAGGGCATGGCCAGCATCAGCCGTACAACAGCCAGTGCGATAAATGGGCGAGCCCGCGCTGCCAGCCGGGCATTTCGGCGGGCAAGGCGGGAGCAGGGCGGCTAAAGCGGATGGCCAGGCGTAGCAGCACCAGCAGCATTAACAAAATCCCCAGCATCTTATGGCTGTCGAGCAACAGCGGACGCCAGTGCGACAGCGTGCTGACCATGCCACTGCCCAGCAACAACATTACAAAGATCGCGGGCGCCATCAGCCAATGCAGTACGCGCGCGGCCAAAGAAAAAACGGGTGGGTCTCATGGGGTCACCTTGCGGGTCGGGGCCGCGTGGGCGGCGGCTTCTTCATGGGTGCGCAGATTAAACGAGCGCGAATAAGCGCCCTGGCGCGCGGCCAGCAGCGGGTCGTCCGACACGGTGACGCCGTGCGGCAGGATGGTTGGATCAAAGTTGATGTCGCGGCACGGCCCATCCGCTTGTTGTGCGCTGCTCTGCAAGGTGAGGGTGCCGGCGTCGACAGTAGGGCGGTCAGCGGGCCAGGCTTTGGTGGCGTCATTGGTGGGGTCGCCCGGCGCGGCTAGCGTCAGGATCAGATGCCAGCGCAGCGGGCCCTGTTGCAGTTGCTGCTGCAGGTCATGGCTAAGGAAATCCGCATCTTTGGGCGCTGGCTTGCTCAGCGCCTGGTAGGCTTGCTCGGGTTGCATGGCCCAACGCACCGCATGGCGCTGGCCGTGCGCATCGATCAATTCAAACGCATTGATGCTGTAATAGGTGCCATTGCCAAGGCCGCTGGAGGCGGATGAGCTTTGCTCCAGGCGCGCACGGCAGCTGTTTCGGGGTGGGCGGCATAGAAGGCGGCGACTTTGGCCGGATCAGGTTTGCCGGTGGCCGGATCAGGCCGGGTGGCCAGTAATTGTTGATAAAACCCTTGCGGCGTATTCACCGCAAACACCGCAGTATTGTTCATGCCCATGCGCCATTGTTCGCCGCAGAGGGTAAATTGCAGCGCCATGCTGCGCACCGGCACGCTGCCGTCGGCAATGCCGGGGTTGCCACCGGGCACGGCAAAG
>BBFD01000026.1 GCA_001313065.1 Silvimonas sp. JCM 19000 | reverse complement strand
CCGGCGTGGCGCTCAGCGGCAGCTGGTGTGCCACCGAGTTCAAGCGCGGTGGTGTTACGCGCATTGGCCGCCATGACCGGCGCGGCGGTGACCAGAATCTGGCTGCCCGCACGTTGGTTGATGTGCTGCACCAGGCATTGCCACGTTGCACCAGCGCGGCCTGTGCCGGGCTGGCGGTCGGGATCAGCCGTGCTTGCAAGGCGGTGATCTCGGGAATGTGATGCGCGATCTGATCGTCGCCGGCCAGCACCTCGCTGCCCAGGCGTGCGTAGCAAGCAGCCAGTTCGGCCAGCTCCGGCATGTGCGAGCGGACGGCAATGGTGCTGCGCTGCGGATCAATGCCGATGGCCAGGTAGTCGAGGGCAATTTCTTGCGCGGCGCCTTCGTCGCTGTCTGTGCCATCACTGAGCAACAAGAATTGCTGGTGCTTTTCTTGATAAGCCAGGCGATGTCGCAGGGAGCGCACGTAATGACCGAGACCCAGCGCGCCGGTGGCGCGGTCGCCGGTCAACAAGGTCTGGTTCGGGGGAATTACGGTCATTTCGGTGCTCCTGGTTTTTTAGTGGAAGCGCCGATTCGGGGAGGGGGGTACTAACAACAAAGCCGCCTGAATCGGCGGCTTCGTATGGATATGACAATACGCGTGGCCGCCTGGTTAGCGATACCACCAATAAAAGTTTGCAACGAACGATGCCGGTTGGCAGGACTTTTGCGTATTCATAGCGGGCACTATGGCCTGGCGAGGCCCACGCTGTAAAGCTCTTTTTTTCTGTAGGTTTATGGATGACGCTGACCACACACCGGGCAAGCCGGGTCTTTGCGATAGCGCATTTCGCGCCACGACAGGTCGCGCGCATCCAGCAATTGCAGCCGTCCCACCAGCGTTTTGCCTATGCCGGTCAGCAGCTTGAGCGCCTCTGCCGCCTGCCCGGTGCCGATCATGCCGGTGAGCGGCGCGAACACCCCAAAGGTAGCGCAGGGGCTGTCATTGGCTTCGCCGTCTTCACCGAACAGGCAGTGATAGCAAGGGTTGGCAGCATCGCGTAGATCAAAAGTGGTCAGTTGCCCATCAAAGCGCACGGCAGCGCCCGATACCAGCGGCACCCCCGCCGCCACGCAAGCGCGATTGACGGCGTGGCGAGTCGCAAAGTTATCGCAACAATCGAGTACCACATCGGCCAGGCGCACTTGCTCGGCCAGCCGCTCGCCGGACATACGCTCCGGCAGCGCGACGATTTCGATATCCGCATTGATGGCTTGCAGGGTTTGCTGGGCTGACGCTGCCTTGTTGATGCCGATACGCGCGCTGGTATGCACGATCTGGCGTTGCAGATTGGTCAGATCAACCGCGTCGCGTCGGCAATAACCAGGGTTCCGACGCCGGCTGCAGCGAGATAAAGCGCGGCAGGCGCGCCCAGTCCCCCGGCTCCGATCATCAAGACGCGGGCGTTGGCCAGGCGGGTCTGGCCCTCGATACCGAATTCGTCCAGCAAAATATGTCGGCTGTAACGCAGCAATTGCTGGTCGTTCAGATCAAGCTGCGGGGCAGGGCGGGCGGTGGCGGTCATAACGGCGGCTTGTACAAGCGCGCCGCAACGTTAGAGATAGCGGCGCAATTCTTCGGGAGTATCGTCGTGGTCCCCATGCGGATGGTGGTCCCACATCTGCACATACACATCGCGTGATTTGGTTGGATGCTCAGGCATGTGCATGTTATCGCGCTGTACATCTTCGGTGTAATAGACGATGGCGCGTTTGATCTTTTGCAAGATGCTGCCATCCAGATGAAATCCGTTTTGCTGTAACTGGGTTTCGAGCGCCTGCAGCGTGTGTTCCAGCACGTCGTAATGCACGCACACGCGGTGCTCGGCCGTACAGGGCTGTGCCACCACGCCGGCAGTCGCCCCAAAACGCGGGCGGCTTGCACCGCCTGGTCGGCGGGCAAGGCAAAGAACACGATATCGTGCGTTTTAGCGCGTTCAACGGGCGTCGGCATAAGACCGTCCTCGGCTGCGGGTGGCGGTGCTCTGAGCTTAGACTTTTTTTGCGCGCGGATGGCTCCGCCTGATGGCATAAACGGCAAGAAAAAAGCCCCGCTTGCGGCGGGGCTTTCGGTAGCACGGTGCAGCTTACTTTGCCGCAGAGATCGACGCCGTCGACGGTTTCGGTTTTGGCAGCTGTGTTTCTTTGTTCAGCAGCAGCTGTTGCACCTTCAGCACGTTGATGGCCTGTTGCAGTTGGTAATCCTGCTTGGAGACCAGCTCGCGCGGCGGCAGATCGTCGTCTGGCGTGCTGGCGTCCTGCCTGGCCGGCTTGGCTGCCGGTTTGGCCGGCGCCGCCTGGTTCAGCTTGACGGCCGGAACCAGATCCTTGTCTCTGGATTTGGCTGCCGGTTTGCTGGCGTCGTTCGGATTGTCCAGATGGTGTTCCAGATCGGCTTCATGCATCTCGAAGCCGGTGGCTTCGCGACCATTGACCGTAGCTTCTGCCACCTCGATGTCCGGCGTAATGCCCTTGGCCTGGATGGAACGACCATTCGGCGTAAAGTAACGCGCCGTGGTGATCTTGAGCGCGGAGGTCGCGTCGATCGGCAGAATGGTCTGCACCGAACCCTTACCGAAGGTTTGCGTCCCCACCACCAGCGCACGTTTGTGATCCTGCAGCGCGCCCGACACGATCTCGGAAGCCGAAGCCGTACCGCCGTTAACCAGCACCACGATCGGCACATTCTTCACGTCGGCTGGCGTGTTCTTGAAGTAATCAGCCTTGCTGTCGTCGCGCATATAGTTGCTGCGGTCGGCAGTCAGACGCACTTTGGAATCTGCGGTGCGGCCTTCGGTATACACCACCAGATCGCCTTGCGGCAAGAAGGCAGCAGACACGCCCACGGCCGAGTTGAGCAGACCGCCCGGATCGTTACGCAGATCAAGGATCAGGCCCTTCAGCGGCGCCTTGTTGTCTTTGTAAAGCTTGTTCAGTGCTTCAGCCAGATCTTCGGTGGTGCGTTCCTGGAACTGGGTAATGCGGATATAGCCGTAGCCAGGCTCAGCCAGTTGCGACTTGACGCTCTGCACCTTGATCACGGCACGCTTCATCGGCAGCACCAGCGGCTTGGTCTCACCCTTGCGCAGGATGGTCAGCGTTACCGTGGAACCGGCCTTGCCGCGCATCTTGGAGACCGCGTCATTCAGCGACATGCCCTGCACCTGGTATCGTCGATCTTGACGATGTAGTCGCCGGGTTTGACCCCAGCCTTGAAGGCTGGCGTGTCTTCGATCGGGCTGACCACGCGCACCAGGCCGTCCTGCATATTCACTTCGATACCCAGACCGCCGAACTCGCCTTGCGTGTTCACCTGCAGATCTTTGTAGCCATCGGCATCCAGATAATCCGAGTGCGGATCAAGGCCGGAGACCATGCCTTTGATGGCGTTGGAAATCAGCTTTTTTTGTCGTCGACCGGCTCAACATAGCTTTGCTTGATCAGGCCAAATACAGTCGAGAAGGCACGCAATTCGTCCACCGGCAGCGGGTTGCTGGTGGTGGCTTCTTTATCGGCGACGGCGTTAAACGACAGGCTCAGGCAACGCCCAGACCCGCGCCGGCCAACACCAGCGCAATTTTTTTGCATCTTGCTTGCCGGCTTATGGCCCGGCTTTTTAAGACTGGACATTCCAGTTGCTCCAAATGTTTTGGTTATTACAGCTATCCAGCCCAGACGAGCGGGTCAAGGGGGCGGCCATGTTGGCGGATTTCGAAGTATACCCCCGAATCTCCCATGCCACCGCTGTTGCCACTGGTGGCGATGGCGTCCCCCGCTTGTACCTGATCACCAACGCGTTTGAGTACACTTTCGTTGGCAGCGTACAGACTCATATAGCCGCCACCGTGATCGATAATGATCAGATTTCCAAAGCCACGCAGCCAGTCGGCAAACACCACGCGACCGCTGGCCACCGCCTTCACCGGCAGGCCACTGTCGGCCTTGATGAACACCCCTTTCCAACTGGTGCCTTCCGCCCGTTGCGCGCCAAACTTGCCCATCACAGTGCCTTTGAGCGGCAAGCGCAACTTGCCGCGCAGGGCCGCAAACTGCTGGCCGGACTGACTGGAGTCGGCTCGGCATCGTTCTGGCGCGTCACTTGCGGCTTGAGCTGCGTGCCCTCGTCAGTGTTGGCGGTTGCGGTCGGCGCTTCGGTCGGCGTCGGGGTGGGGTTCTTGTCATTGCTTGCTGCGGGTTGTTGCTTGCTGCCTGCCTGTCTGGCCGCGAGTTGTTGCTTGCGGCGTGCCGCTGCGGCTTCTTTGGCCTGGCGCTGGGCTTCGGCCTTTTTTTTGCGCGCCGCGGCTTCGGCCAGACGTTTTTTGTTCTTGCTGCTTGATGATGGCTTCAAGTCGCGTAATCAGGCTGCTCAGGCGTTTTTTTTCGTCCGACTGCAGTTTGCCGATCTGATTGCGTTGCGATTCGATTTGTTGCGACAGCGTTTTGACCACGCGCTGTTTTTTTTCTTCTTGCTGGTCCAGCAGCTCCGCCTTTTGTTGGGCTTTTTTTGCCGGGCAAGTTCCTGCAACGCTTCATTTTTTTCTCGCGAATTTGTGCGGCGAGGGTGTTCAGCTGGTCCAGCTGGGTTTGCAACTGGCGCGCCAGCTGTTGCTGCGCGGCCGCCAGATAGCGGTAGTAGGTCAGCTCACGGCTGGTTTGCGTCGGGTCTTGTCGTTCCAGCGCCAGGCGCCAGGCTTCGAGTTCGTGCGTTTGGTAGCGGCTTTTGAGCAAAGCGGCCAGCCGCGCCTGGCTGGTGCGGATATTGCTGCGCGTGGTGGCGACATCAATTTCAAGACGCGCCAGCTGCGCGCTGGTCAGCTCGCGTTGTTCAGATAAATCATTGAGCACGCGATTGGCATCCGAGATTGCGCTCTCGGACTGGCGCAAGGCGTCGGTGGCATCTTTGCGCTGCGATTCGTTATTGGCCAGATCATGCTTCAGCACATCGATCTGCCCGCGCAACTCGGTCAGCTCCTGCTTTTGCGCGGCGGTGTCGGGCACGGCTGGTGCCGCCAGGGCGAGATGCGCGCTGGCGGTGAGGGCAAGGCTCAGAATCAGGATAGGTCGGCTCGGCACGAGTCGGGGATGCGTTTCTATAGTCCAGGTTGTAGGCTACGTCCGGCGCCGCCCGGTGGCAGCGTGAACGCGGTTTCTGGTCCATGCGGACCGCGCCGACAAAGGTAACACGCCGTGCCCGCGCTGGGTATGGGGGCAAAATCGACCGGTGATCTTGCCAAACCCTACCGTGCATGCCTGATCACATGTGGCTTGATACAAATGGCGCTACACTGCGCCGAGCCTGCGGCAAGTTGTCAAATCTGAACACGTACGTGTTTTACCTTGTGTTGTTTACTAATCAGGGCGTTGGCAGCCGTTGCCACACGCAAATGGTCTGGTTAGTATCCACATCTGGCGGATGACCGGTCCAAGCGTTTATTCCGTTTCAGTAAACAGGGCGGCAACGCCCCGCACATTAGAAAACGAGGCAGATGGACAATCATTCCTACCTGATGACTGATGACCACATCAATCAGGCCTCCCGCGCGATGAAAGCGATGTCTCACCCGCTGCGGCTCAAGATCCTCTGTGTATTGGGTGATCGCGAAGTCAGTGTTCAAGACATCGTTGATCAAGTGGGCACGACTCAGTCGAATATTTCTCAACATCTGGCCTTGATGCGCGAGAAGGGCGTTTTGCGCACGCGTAAAGATGCCAACCGCGTCTATTACCGGGTGGGCGACATCCGCACGCTGGAAGTCATTGCCATGTTGCGGGATGTGTTTTGCGGGTTCTCCCGCTAAGCCTGTCCCGGCTCAGCACAAAATAAAAAAAAGCGGCGCATGCGCCGCTTTTTTTCTCGTCCGATATTTGCCGCAACACTGCGCCGGCAGGCTGCGGCCCCGCTCCGCTTAACGCGCAGCCAGCAACGGTTTAAGCACTTTCTGCACCTCATCGGCCTTCATCGTGCCAAGTTGCTGTGCAGCGATATGGCCTTTGCGATCCAGAATCAGCGTAAACGGCAGGCCGCCCTGCACATTGCCCAGCGCCAGCATCATGTCCATGCCGTCGGCGTCGCCCAGCAAAACCGGATAAGTAACGCCGTATTGCTTGATGAACTGGCTGACGGCGGGCGCTTCATCGATGGCAACACCCACAAACTGCACGCTGTTGCCGTACTGCTTTTGCAATTTGACAAAGGCGGGCGTTTCTTCGCGGCACGGCGCGCACCAGGTGGCCCAGAAATTAAGCACGATAGGCTTGCCGATCCACTGCGACACTTTTTTGCGGCTTGCCTTGCATATCTTTGAGCGGCTGGTCGAGTGCGGTGGCGGCAAAGCCATGTGCCGTCAGCAGCAGAGCCAGCATGGGCAACCATCGAGTCAGGCGCATCGTCGGCATTCCTTATTTTTTGGTGGTACCAAACAGCTCGTCTTTTTTTGCTGCCGCTCTGGACCGCGTGCGAGGCGTTATCCGTGGGCAGTTTAAGCGTGACGGTTTGCGGCGGATAGCACACGCCCGCATCGGCGCAGCCTTGCATCTTGACCGTCAACGCGGTGCTGGATGGCCATGCCGTCTTGCTGGCCAGGCTCAGGTTGAACGGATGCGGATAAACTTCCATCTTGCCGAAATTAGGGTCGTTCTTGATCTTGCCGGCCGGGAAGGTACTGTCGAAGGCGGTGGCCGGATTGGCCGTTACCTTGATCCGGTCGTGATACAGGTAATAGCCCGGCGCGACGGTAAAGATCACGTTCAGATGGGTGGCATCAACCTGTTCGACGCTGGCTTTAAACGCTCGGTGGGCGGCAGCAGGTCTTTCTGGTCAACGGCAAAAGCGGCGGTAGTAGCCAGCCCGCAGGCGGCAAACAGCAAAGTAGACAGCAGGCGCTGCACGTTCAGTTCTCCATGGCGTTGGCGGCCAGCCAGTGCAGATAGGGTGCGTGGCCAGCCACAACCGGTGTGGCGATGATTTCGGGTACATCGTACGGGTGTTGCGCGGCCAGCCAGTCTTGTAAGGCCGGATAGCGTGCGCGTGTGGTCTTGATCAGCAGCGGAACTTCCGTGGTCGTTTCGATTCTGTCTTGCCAGCGGTAGACTGACCGGACTTCTGGCAGCAGGTTCACGCAGGCGGCCAATCGGGCCGCCACAATGCCCTGCGCGAGGGTACTCGCCACTGCGGTGTCGGGGCAATTGCAAAACACCAGAAGGGCCGCATCTACCGCAGCCTGTTCATCGGAAAATTCCATGCCTTATCTCCTTCTTGGCCTGCTGGCCTGGCCTGTGCTCGAAATCGTGGTCATGATCATGGTGGCTCACGCGTTTGGCGTGGGCGTATTGCTGGCGTGGCTGGTGCTGGCCGCCATCCTTGGCGGCCTGATGTTACGCCATCACAAAATGGCTGTTGCCTGGTCGCTGTTCGAAGATTTACGCGCGGGTCGCGTCAAGACCAGCAGCTTGTTCTGGGTGGCGCGTTATTACATTGCGGCGGTCTTGCTGCTCTTGCCGGGCATTATTGGCGACCTGGTCGCGCTGGTGTTGTTGTTGCCGTGGCCGGGCGGTGGTCGCAACAAACCGGTGGGCCGCGGAGCGGTGCCGGATGGCGTGATCGAAGGCGATTATCGCCGGATTGAGCCAAGGCCGGGCCGGATCGACAGATCGGCGAGTAAATACTTGATACAAAAAAAAGGGGCACCCTCGGGTGCCCTTTTTTGATGCATTCAAGCTGGCGCGCCGCGCTAGGCCATGATGCGGACGTATTGCAATATGGTCGGTTCCAGATCGGCCACCACCACATTAAGCAGCAACTGGATCAACAACACCAGGATCAGCGGCGAAATATCCACGCCGCCGATGGTGGGGATGATCTTGTGCAAGGTGCGCAAGAATGGCCCGGTCAGGCCCTGCATGATGGGCATCAGCGGGTTGTACGGCGACATCCATGACATCAGCGCCTGGATGACCGTCGCGGCAAACAGCAAATACAGCGACATCTTGGCCAGCTCAAGCACCGCCACGGCGATCAGCGCTGCAATCGACACTGCCGAGGTGAGCACCGGTGGCCACGGCGCGATCACCATCAGCAGCGTATGCATCAGCAAGGCCACCAGCCAGCCAGCACGATGCTGGCGGTATCGTAGCGGCGGACGGCAGGCAGTACTTTGCGCAGGGGCAGCACTGCCCAGTTGGTGGTGGCCAGTACAAACTGGCCCAAGGGATGTTTGAACGAAATGCGACCGGCTTGCAGATAGAAGCGAGTCAGCAACAGCAGAATAAAAAAATTCTGCCAGGACGTGGATCAGATAGCTCAGCGCGTGATCAATCATGCGTGGCCTCGTTTATAGATCAGCATCGCGGCCCAGCTCTTCGCCCAGTTCGCGCGAACGGGCGGCGGCAGCGGCTGCGGCGGCGATGATGGTGGCACGCATCTGGCTGTTTTCAAAGGCGTTGATAGCGCGCTCGGTGGTGCCGCCTTTGGACGTTACTTTAACCCGCAAGGTGGCGGCATCGTCATCGCTTTCCAGCGCCAGTTTGACCGAGCCAGCCACGGTCTGATAAGCCAGCAAATGCGCGACTTCCGGGCTGAAACCCTGGGCACGCGCGGCGGCTTGCAGCGCTTCCATGAAATAAAACACATAAGCCGGGCCGCTCCCGGAAATCGCGGTCAGGCCATCGATCTGGGTTTCTTCGTCCAGCCACACGGTTTTGCCAATCGAGGTAAAAAAAATGCGCTCGGTCAGTGCGCGATCTTCAGCGTCGACCTGTGGTGCGGCATACAGGCCCGACATGCCGGCCTGGACCAGCGCCGGCGTATTCGGCATCACGCGCACTATGCGTGAATAGCCATCCAGCCAGCGCGAAATGGTCTCGGCGCGCACGCCTGCAGCAATCGAAATCAGCAGCGGTTGGTCACCGTTAGCCAGTGTTGCCTGCACCACCGCGCGCAATTGCTGCGGCTTGACGGCAAAGATCAGCACATCGCTGGCCGGGCGCGGCGTGTCGGGCGCGCTGGTGGTCACCTGATATTGCGCTGCCAGTTGTTCGCGCCGGGTGGCGTCGGGTTCTACCACGTGCAGTTGATCAGCACTGAAACCTTGCTGCGTCATTCCGCCAATCAGGCGCCGGCCATATTGCCGCCACCGATAAAGGTGATCTTCATGTTCTCGTTATATCCCGTCTTGACTGATGCATCGACTGATCGCGCTGGCGCGTCAGGGTTCCCGGGCTGGGGCAAGTGTCCGGCAATGCACCGGCGCCCGGTTTGCCGCGCCGCGCCTCGAAGTGCGCACAGGCCCGGCGCTCGCCCTTATGGTTTATGCGGCCATCAGCGTGTGTTTCAACATCGCGGTTACTGCGGCGTGCGGTGTATGGGGTGTTAGCGGCCGCTGGGTGCTGGCGATTATGCCGTCATTTTTTTGCAGGTCTTGCGCCAAATAATGCCGTGCCCACCCGCACAACGGTGGCACCGTGGGCAATGGCGAGTTCCAGATCCGCCGACATGCCCATCGACAAGGTGTCCAGTTGCAGACCCGCAGCATTGAGCTTTTTTTTCAGCAACGCAGGCAATGCGGCAAACTGCGTAGCCAGCCGGGCGTGGTCCGGCGTCGGTTCCGGGATAGCCATCAACCCGCGTAATTGCAGACGCGGCAAGCGCGCCACGGCGTGGGCCAGCTCCAGCGCGGCGGCTGGCTCCACGCCCGATTTGCTGGCCTCGCCCGAGACATTGATCTGCACGCACACCTGCAATGGCGGCAATGCGGCCGGGCGTTGTTCGGACAAGCGCTCAGCGATGACCAGGCGATCGATGGTATGCACCCAATGTGCGCGCTCGGCCACCAACCGGGTTTTGTTACGTTGTAGCGGGCCGATGAAATGCCATTCCAGATCCGGGTGTTCGATCAGCGCCGCATGCTTCTCAACCAGCTCCTGCACATAGTTTTCGCCAAAGCTACGCTGGCCCAGGGCGTATTGTTCGGCCACATCGGCGGCGGAGAAGGTCTTGCTGACGGCCAGCAAGTGCACGCTGGCCGGATCGCGCTGCGCCGCGTGAGCCGCCTGGGCGATACGCTCGAGCACGGCGGCGCGAGCGGGGGCGAGAGAAGCAGTGGTCATATCGATATTCAATAAAGACGCGGCGTGGCCGCAAGATGAGCGCAATTATAAAAGCGCGGCGCGCCGTTGGGGATGCTCGCGGGTGATACTGCGCGGCGTGCTGGTCATGCCACACTCGCATCCGTCCGTAAGCGTAGCTTCGCGCCTTGTCGGTTGGGCAGTAGCCAGCGCAGCCAAAGTTACGCGATAGTGCCGCACATGAGCGCGGGCAATGCCAGCCGGGCGTGGCTTTGCCGACACAGCCGCGGCGTTGTGCGCCCGGTTGTGACGGCGCTGCTTTAGAATCGCGTCAGTCTGTTGCGCGCTGTATATATGTATCGCAAAGCGGTGCGCTGCCTTGCTTTGGCCGCTTGCGGCCTGTCTATTACTCTGGAGCCTGGTTTTTTCATGGAAATCTCGGAACTGCTCGCGTTTGCCGTCAAGAACAAGGCTTCTGACTTGCACCTGTCATCTGGCCTGCCGCCGATGATTCGCGTGCACGGCGATGTCCGCCGTATCAACCTGCCGCCGCTTGAACATAAAGACGTACACGATATGGTGTACGACATCATGAACGACGGTCAGCGCAAGGTGTACGAAGACACGCTGGAATGCGATTTCTCGTTTGAAATCCCCAACCTGGCGCGCTTCCGCGTGAATGCCTTTGTGCAGAACCGCGGTGCGGGCGCGGTGTTCCGGACCATTCCGTCCAAGGTTTTGACGCTGGAAGAACTGAACGCGCCGCGCGTGTTTCAGGATATTGCGCAGAATCCGCGCGGGCTGGTGCTGGTGACGGGCCGACCGGTTCGGGCAAATCGACCACGCTGGCCGCGATGGTCAATTACATCAACGAAAACGACTACGGCCACATTCTGACCGTGGAAGATCCGATCGAATTTGTGCATCAGTCCAAAAAAGTGTCTGATCAACCAGCGTGAAGTGGGCCCGCATACGCTGAGCTTCTCCAACGCGCTGCGTTCGGCGCTGCGGGAAGATCCGGACGTGGTGCTGGTAGGCGAAATGCGCGATCTGGAAACCATCCGCCTGGCGCTGACCGCGGCCGAAACGGGCCACCTGGTATTCGGCACGCTGCACACCAGTTCCGCCGCCAAGACCATCGACCGCGTGGTTGACGTATTCCCGGCCGCTGAAAAAAGAAATGGTGCGCGCGATGTTGTCCGAATCGCTGCGGGCGGTGATTTCGCAGACGCTGATCAAGACCAAGGACGGCCAGGGCCGTGCCGCGGCGCATGAAATCATGATCGGCATTCCGGCCATTCGTAACCTGATCCGCGAAAACAAGATTGCGCAGATGTACTCGGCCATCCAGACCGGCCAGCAGTTTGGTATGCAGACGCTGGACCAGTCGCTGCAGGCGCTGGTGTCGCGCAACATCATCAGCAACGCCGAGGCGCGCACCAAGGCGGCCATGCCCGATAACTTCAAGGGCTAAGGCACAGGCACGCAAATCGCCGGGCCGCCGCCTGGCGATTTTTTGTCGTGCGGCGGTAGTGGACGCCAACACAGTATTCAATAATCAAAAGCAGCGCGACGTAGCGCGAACCGACCCCGACTGGAACAGCGATGGAAAAAAGAACAATCCGCCAAATTCATGCAGGACTTGCTGCGGCATATGCGCGCCAAGGGTGCATCCGACTTGTTCATCACCGCTGATTTCCCGCCGGCCATGAAGATCGACGGCAAGGTCACGCCGGTGTCCAATCAGCTGCTGAGCGCACAACACACCAAAGAACTGGCCCGCGCGATCATGAATGACCGTCAGGCCGAAGACTTTGAAGCCACCAAAGAATGTAACTTCGCCATCAGCCCCGGCACGCTGGGGCGTTTTCGCGTCAATGCGTTTTTTTTGCAGCAAGGCCGGGTGGGCATGGTGCTGCGGACCATCAACAGCCAGATTCCGCGGCTGGAAGACCTGGGCTTGCCGCCGGTGTTGAAAGACATCGCCATGACCAAACGCGGTCTGGTGATTTTTTTTGTGGGCGGCACCGGTTCGGGCAAGTCGACCTCGCTGGCGGCGATGATAGGCCACCGCAACGAACACGCGCACGATCACATCATCACCATCGAAGACCCGATCGAATACGTGCATGAGCACCGCAAATCGATCATTACCCAGCGCGAAGTGGGTGTGGATACCGAAAGCTGGGGAGCGGCGCTGAAGAACACGCTGCGGCAAGCGCCGGATGTGATTCTGATTGGTGAAATCCGCGATCGCGACACCATGGATTACGCGATTGCCTTTGCCGAAACCGGCCACTTGTGTATGGCCACCTTGCACGCCAACTCGGCCAACCAGGCGCTGGACCGGATCATCAACTTCTTCCCGGAAGAACGGCGTGCGCAATTGCTGATGGATTTGTCGCTTAACCTGAAGGCGTTTGTGTCGCAGCGCCTGTTGCCGCATCGCTCGGGCAAAGGTCGGGTTGCGGCGGTGGAAGTGATGCTGAACTCGCCGCTGATTTCCGATCTGATCTTCAAGGGCGAAGTGCATGAGATCAAGGAACTGATGAAGAAATCGCGTGAGTTGGGCATGCAGACCTTCGATCAGTCGCTGTTTGATCTGTTTGAGGCCGGTCTGGTCAATTATGAAGACGCGCTGCGTAACGCCGATTCGGTGAACGATCTGCGCTTGCAGATCAAGCTGAATGGCTCGGATGCCCGTACCCGGGACGTGCTGTCCGGCATCGACCACCTCGATATCGTTTAAACCTGCGCCTTATTGCCGCGCTCGCTACAGTTCCACCGGCGGGCGCGGTGTCATGCCATGCGCCGCGGCGGCGCCGGGCAAAGCCTCATCCAGATAATCCAGAAAATGCCGCACCGCCGGCACCAGCCCGCGCCGGCTGGGGAACACCGCGTGCACATAGGCACGTGCTGGCGCCCAGTCCGGCAGTACCGGAATCAGCTGGCCGTTATTGAGCTCGGTCTGGCACAGATATTCCGGGATAAACATCGCGCCGATTCCTGCTACCGCCGCATATTTGAGCGTGACCATATCGTCGGCCACGTAACGCGGGTAGTGGATCAACTGATGTTCTTCGCCATGCGGGCCAATCAGATTCCAGGTGGCGCGACCGTCGGTGGCGTTCATGGCCAGCGTATCCAGCCAGCTGAGTTCCTCCGGCCGCGTCGGCTGGCCCTGGCGCGCCAGTTGGGCCGGGCTGGCGACCAGCGTGCCGCCAGTCATGCCTAATTGTTTGACCACCAGCGAAGCGGAGTCCTGCAGCGTAAAACGCACCCGCAGCGCCACATCCACGCCTTCTTCCAGCAAGTCGATAACGCGGTTGGTCACCTGCATATTCACGCGCACTTGCGGATAACGCGCCAGAAAGCCGGGAATGACTTCGCCGATCACCGTCTGGGCCAGCGTCACCGGTACCGTCATTTTGATGGTGCCGCGCGGGGCAGCATGCACGCGCTCGACCGCTTCAGCGGCGGCGTTGGCTTCGTCGCGTATCGCCTGGCAATGCCGGTAATACAGCTCGCCGATTTCGGTCAGCGCCAGTCGGCGTGTGGTGCGCTGGAGCAAGCGCACGCCCAGCCGCGCTTCCAGCTCTTGCAGCCGCCGCGACAAGCGGCTTTTGGGGATACCCAGAACGCGCCCGGCCGCGGCAAAGCCGCCGCGTTCGACTACTTCGGCAAAGTACAGCATGTCATTCAGATCTTGCATCGCACCTGCCCACACTACGATTGTCCTGTTGGTGGGACAATCTATCGCATTTTTTTTGCTGTCTTATCACTGATTGATGCGCCAGGTAGAGTTCGCCCCATGCCACGAAGCACAGCGCCTCGCTCAGCGTGGTGCACAACTCATCAGGAGAACCATCATGAAACTGTTGCACATTGATTCCAGCGTTCTGGCCGACAACTCGGTATCGCGCAAACTGACCGCCAAAATTGTGGCCGAATGGCAAGCGGCTCATCCTGGCACTGAAGTCGCCTATCTGGATCTGGCCGTTGCTGCGCCGGGCCATCTCTCTGGTGAAATCCTCGGTGCCCGCTTTGTGCCGGCTGAAGGTCACAGCGCCGTGCAGAAAGAAGAAACCGCGTATACCGAAGCGCTGCTGGAACAATTCTTTGCCGCTGATGTGATTGTGGTGGGCGCCCCGATGTACAACTTCTCGGTGCCGAGCCAGCTCAAAGCCTGGATCGACCGCATTCTGCAAGCGGGCCGCACCTTCCGCTACGGCGCCAATGGTCCGGAAGGTCTGGCCGGTGGCAAAACCGTGATCATTGCTTCGACGCGTGGCGGCCCGTACTCCACCAGCGAAGTGATGCGCGCACGTGACCATCAGGAAGCGTATCTGAAGACCGTATTCGGCTTCGTCGGCATCACCGATGTGCGCATCGTGCGCGCCGAAGGCTGAACATGGGCGAAGAAGCCAAAAAAAATGCTGCGCTGGCTTCTGCCCACGCAGACATCGCGGCCTTGAATGCCTAAGCTTTACTAGCCGCATCCCAAAAACGCCCGGCTGGTCCGGGCGTTTTTTTATTGCCGCAAGCCACGCCGTAACCGATCAACCCAGCACAGGAAACGCATCATGCACGCGCTTGATCCCGTGGTACGCCAGCATTTGCAAGGGCAGGCACCGCAACGCCTGGCGCTGGCGGGCGCGGCAGGGTATGCGGTGGTGTATCTGTTTGAAGATTCGCAGAGTTGCCTCACTGTCGATGGCCTCGGTGGCGGTCGGGCGGCTCTGGCGCCGGGCGAATGGCTGTGTGCCCCGCGCGCGCAGGCCGAGTTGCAGCTGCAAGGCATCGGCAATCTGCATGTGCATGGCATTGTGCTGGCGCTGGAGTCCGCCCCGGTGCCGCGGCGCTTGTTCAGCAAGTGCGAAATTCCGGTGGCGATCGGGCCGGGATGGCGGGTGCGGATACTGGCGGGGGCGGCGTGCGGCAAAAGCGCGCCGTGTAGCGCTGCGCCCATCGCCATGTTTGATGTGTTTCTTGAAGCCGGCGCAATGCTGGATGATCCTGCCTTTGCTGGCTGCACGGTCGAAGTGTTGCAGGGCGGCCTGGCTATCGGTGCGCGCCAGCTCGCGAGCGGCAGCGTTAGTCATCTGGGGGCTGAACACACCGCCTTGCAGGCCACGCAACGCACCCATGTTCTGGTGACGCAAGGCCTGGCCGAGGCAGTTGCTTAGCCGCGCCGCCCACGCCATCCGCGTGTGCGCGCTAGCTACCGGGCAGCCTGGTACCGCGCACCGCCAGATATACCGCATAGAGCGAACTCGACGCGGTGATAAACAGGCGGTTGCGCTTGAGTCCACCAAAGCACAGATTGCTCGCCGTTTCTGGCAGACGAATCTTGCCCAGCAGCCTGCCTGCGGCCGAATAACAATGCACGCCATCGGCGGCGCTGCTCCAGACATTGCCCAGCTCATCAACCTTGATCCCATCCGGCATGCCAGGCTGATCTCGGCCAGCACGCCCTGATCGCTTAATGTGCCGTGCTCGTCCAGACCAAAGCGGCGGATATGATGCGGTCCGTCGGCAAGGTGCGAGCCGCCGCTATCGGCCACGTACAGCAGGCGTTCATCGGGCGCAAAGGCCAGCCCGTTGGGTTTGACCATATCGGTGATCATGGCGTGCAAGCGGCCCCATGGGTCGATACGGAACACGTGGCAGCACGGCTGCTCGGGTGCGGCGCGCTCGCTTCGTAGTCGGTCAAAATGCCGTAGTCGGGATCGCTAAACCAGATGCTGCCATCGCGTTGCACGACCACATCATTAGGCGAATTAAGGCGGCCGCCGCCAAAGTGCGAGACTAGTGTGGTCGTGCTGCCGTCATGTCCGGTGCAGGTAACGCGGCGGGCGCCGTGTTCGCAGGTGATGGTGCGGCCCTGCCCATCGCGCGCCCGGCCATTGGCAAAACCTGAGGGTTGCCGAAACACGCTCACCCCGACGCCTTCAATCCACCGCAGGATACGGTTTTCCGGGATGTCGCTGAACAACAGATATTGGCCATCGCCATACCACTGCGGGCCTTCGGCCCAGCGCGCGCCGCTGTAGAGGCAATCGATGCTGGCATGCGGCAGTACCAGTGCGCCGAAGGCCGGATCGATAATTTCATAACCCGTCATGGCTGGCGCTCGATAAAACGCGGCGCCAGCGTGAATTGCGCCTGCAGCACTTCGCCCGGCTCCAGCCAATGGCCACCCAGCGTGTCGGGTTGCACGCGCTGCAAATTGAGCCAATCAGTGCAATTGCTAACCGGTTCCATGCAGAAATGATCCAGAGCGGGCGGCACATACAGCACAAAGAAATCAAATGGCGCGTGGGCAGTCATGGTCAACGCGGCGCCATGCTGCGGCCACCGGACTTCGCTCTGGCGTTGCCAGCCGGTGAAGTTGTTATCAAGGTTGAGCTCATCAATCAGACAGCCTGGCGCAACTGCGCCAGCAGCGGCGGGCTGCTCAGATGCGTGGGCATTAGCTCGGCATCGGATTGCCACATGCCGCTGACGTCGCTGCGCAACCAGGTGCGGGCGTCGCGCAAAAAAAATACGGATGATGGCCCAGACCAGCGGGCATGGCCACGCTGTCGCGGTTTTCCAGCGTCATGGTGATATGCAGCGCGTCATCCAGCTCAAAAAAACTGGGTGGCCCGAAAATCAAACGGCCAGTCATCGCGTGCGTGGTCTAGCGTCAAGGTGGCGGTATTGCTGGTTTGCGCTGCCACTTGCCACGGCAGCCGCCAGCCCACGCCGTGCAGGGTATGCGGCGAATCAGGCATGTTGGCGCGCATCTGGATGGTCCGCGCGCGTGCGGGGGCGCGACCTTCCCGAATGCGATTGCAGAACGGCAGCAAAGGAAAACTGGCCATCCCCAGTGGATTGCCCTGCGCCAGGGCCGCCGCCGAGGCCGGGCGCAACCATTCAAAACTGGCGTCACCACGTTGGCTGAAATAACGCACGATGCTGCCGCCTATGCCCGGCGCAAGGATCAATGCATGCGGCCCGTGGGCCAGATGCAACAGGTCTGGGGACGTCTGGACCATGCTGGTTCTCTGTGGTTGGGGGCAAAGTGCCGTCAGTTTTGGCGCTAATATACCAATATTATTACTAATAAAGACGATTTATTTTAGTGCGCTATGAGCAATCGAGCGGAAAAAAAAATGGCTGATCGCATATCATGCTGATCGACATGGCGCGCCCGCGTGCGCTGTTACATCGCAATCAGGAAGGACCGCATGAGCCGCACTTCGCGCAAGATGGAAAAAAAACTGCCGCAACGGCGCCCCACCATGACCGACATCGCCAAGCTGGCCGGGGTGTCGCAATCGACGGTTTCGCTGGTGCTCAATAACAATTTGTCCGGCGCCAAACTATCGGGCAAAAACGCGCGAAAAGGTTCTGCAGATTGCCAACGATCTGGGCTATCGCCTGACGCAGCGCACCACCGCCGCCCCGCGCCAGGGCCGCAATCTGATTGGTTATATTGTCGATTCAATTTCAACCAGCCCGCATCCGGTGGTCAGCGTGGATGGTGCGCGTGATGCGGCGTGGGAACACGATTGCGTGCTGTCGGTATTTGCCACGCGGGGGGATCCCGATGTCGAGGCCGCCATCCTGGCGCATCTGTTGGCAAACCCGGCGCTGGTGGGCGTGATTTATTCAACCATCTTTACCCGTAGTATCGAAGTGCCCACCGTGCTTAATCGCACGCCCACTGTGCTGCTCAACTGTTACAGCGAAGAACGTGCTTTTTTCGCATGTTGAACCGGGCGAAGTGGGCGGGGGCCATACCGCGACCGAATATCTGATTAATGCCGGTCATACCCGTATCGGTTTATCAATGGTGAGCCATGGATGGATGCGGCCAAAGATCGCTTTAAAGGCTATCGCACCGCCCTGGCCACGGCTGATCTTCCATTTGATCCGCGCCTGGTGCGGGATGGGGACTGGATGTCGGGTACCGGCTTTGAACAAACCTTGTCGCTGATGGCAGAGCCGCGGCCGCCACTGCAATTTTCTGCGCCAACGACTTGATGGCGCTGGGCGCGCTGGAGGCGCTCAAGCAGTTGGGCTCAAGGCGCCGGATGATGTTGCGATCATGGGCTACGATGATCAGGAAATCGCGCGCCATACGCACCCTCCGCTCACCACGGTGTTGTTGCCCAACTATGAAATGGGGCGCTGGGCGGTGGATACGCTGATTGCCGAAGCTGCGTCACCCGAAGATGCGGCCACGCAAGGGGCGCTGCGCAAGCGCCATATCAAGATGGAATGCCCGCTGGTGGTGCGGGAATCGGTAAGCCGTGCTGATAAAGATCAATAATATTTGACAAATATTATTAACCATCCAAGAATCACCTCGCTGTAGTCAAAAAAACAAGAAGTACAAAAGTAACGACACTCTTTTGCGTAGTGGATGTTTACCCCGAGGAGATTTGTGATGCGAGTACGATCTGCAGTACTGGCCAGCCTGATTGCAACCTGCTGCGTGGCTGCTGCCACTGCCGCCGCGGATGGCCTGCCCAAACTACCCAAAAAAAGCCGCCTACAAGGTTGGTTTTTCCCAGACTGAAAGTAACAACCCGTGGCGTATCGCCGAAACGCAGAGCATGAAGGACATCGCCAGCAAATGCGGCTGGACCCTGGTTAACACCGATGCCGCCAGCTCTGCGTCCAAACAAGTGGCCGATGTGCAAAGCATGATTGCGCAGAAAGTCGATCTGATCGTTTTGGCGCCGCGAGAAGAAAAAAAACCGCTGGTCCCCGCCGTGATGGCGGCCAAGAAAGCCGGTATTCCGGTGATTGCGGTTGACCGTGACCTTGATCAAAGCGTGGCCAAACCAGGCCGCGATTACGTGACGTTTATCGGTTCCGACTTTGTCGACCAGGGCCATCGCGCCGCGGAATGGCTGATCAAGCCACCGGCGGCAAGGCCAAAATCATTGAGCTGGAAGCACCACCGGCGCTTCGCCCGCCAACAATCGCAAGAAGGGCTTTGACGAAACCGTCAAGAAACAGCCCGGCATGCAGATTATTGCCTCGCAAGACGGCGATTTTGCCCGCGATAAAGGCCGTCAGGTGCTCGAATCCTTGCTGCAAGCGCATCCGGACGTGACCGCGGTGTACGCCCACAACGATGAAATGGCCATGGGCGCCATCGCCGCGCTCGAAGCCGCGGGCAAAAAAGCCGGGCAAAGACGTAATCGTGGTGTCGATTGACGGCACCAAAGATGCGCTGCAAGCCATCATCGACGGCAAGCTGGGCGCAACCGTGCAATCGAGCCCGTTCTTTGGCCCGATTTCTTGCAAGGTGGCGCAACGCTATGCGGCTGGCGAAAAGATCGAACCCTGGGTGAAGGTGAGCGATTTGTTCTTTGACAAGAGCAACGCACAAGCCAACCTGGCAAACGGTTTCTGATGATCAAGACGGGTCGCAGCGTGCTGCGGCCCGTTTTTTTTGATGGACTCCGGCCCGCGTGAACCGTCGCGCCGGATCTACGCAGAACCTTCGGTCGGAGCGGTCTCCGCTTCATCCTCTGTTATGGCCGCCCGGCGGCCATTTTTTTTACCGGCGCGCCATGCGCCGGTGGTCGAGGAATACAGCCATGAATTCGCAAGCGTCCGCACCGCTGCTGCAAATGCGTGACATCACCAAGGCATTTTCCGGGGTGGCGGCATTAAAGAATGCGCGGTTGACGATCGGCCACGCCGAAGTCCATGCCTGATCGGGCAGAACGGCGCCGGCAAATCCACCCTGATCAAAATCCTGACTGGCGCTTATAAGCGCGATAGCGGCGAAATCCGTTTTGCCGGCCAGGCCATCGATTTTTTCTACACCGCTGCAGGCGCAACGCGGCGGTATCAGCACCATCTACCAGGAACTCAATCTGATCCCGCTGCGCTCAGTGGCCGAGAATATTTTTTCTCGGCCGTGAGCCACGACGGCTGGGCCTGATTGACTGGCCCGCCATGTATCGCCAGGCCGAGGCCCTGCTCAGCAAACTGGGCATCGGCGCCGATGTGCGTTTGCCGCTGCATCTATGCAATACCGCTACCCAGCAAATGGTCGCGATTGCGCGGGCGGTGTCGCAGCAGGCGCAACTGGTGATCATGGATGAGCCGACCTCGTCGCTGGATGAGCAAGAGGTGGAAACGCTGTTTCGCGTTATTCGCCAACTGAAGGCCGATGGCGTCTCCGTCATTTTTTTGTCAGCCACCGGCTGGATGAGTTGTATGCGGTATGCGATCGCGTCACGGTGATGCGCGATGGCCAGACCGTGGCCGAAAAAAAGCCATGTCCGAGATGGACAAACTGCAACTGGTGACCACCATGCTGGGCCGCGAACTGGCCAGCAGCGTGGCACGCGCCGCCAGCGATAGCGCAAGCACTGACACGGGTCGCGCGGCCACCTTGCAACTGGATCAGCTCAAAAGCGGCTTACGCGTTAACGACGCCAGCTTCGCGGTGCATCCGGGCGAAATCGTCGGGCTGGCGGGTTTGCTCGGCGCCGGCCGGACCGAAACGGCGCGCTGCGTATTCGGCGCCAACAAGGTGGATGGCGGCCAGATGAAGCTGAAGGGCGAGACGGTGCGCTGGCAAAGCCCGGCCGACGCCATCGCGCAGGGCGTGGCCTATCTGTCGGAAGACCGCAAGATTGAAGGCATCATCCCGAGATGTCGGTGGCGGAAAATCTGACGCTGGTGTTGCTGCCCAAGCTGGTCAAGCTGGGCGTGGTCAACCGCCAGGCGCAGCAGGAAATCGTGCAGAAATTTATCAGCCGCCTGCAAATCAAGACCTCCGGCCCGCAACAGAAAATCCGCGAGCTTTCGGGCGGCAATCAGCAAAAGGTGCTGCTGGCACGCTGGCTCTGTTCCAGGATTGATCTATTGATGCTGGACGAGCCTACGCGCGGTATCGACGTCGGTGCCAAGGCCGAGATCCTTAACCTGATCCGCGAACTGGCCGATGACGGCCTTGCCGTGCTGATGATTGCGTCCGAACTGGAAGAGCTGACCGCCTATGCCCAGCGCGTGGTGGTGCTGCGCGATGGTTATAGCGTGCGCGAACTGCAAGGCGGCGAGATCAGCGAAACCAACATCATGGCGGCGATGGCCAATGCCGGCCGCGCCACCGCAGAGGAGGGCGTGCAATGACGCTGACGCTGAAAACCCCGGGCCCGCGCAGTCTGCCCAAATGGGCCAAAGTGCCTCGGGCGCGCTGTTGGGCTGGTGCTGCTACTGCTGTTCAATTTGTGTTTTACCGACCACTTTTTTGTCGCTGCAGACGCTCAATATCAATATGACCCAGGTCTCGACCATCGTGATTGTGGCGGTGGGCATGACCATGGTGATCGCTACCGGCGGCATCGATTTGTCGGTCGGCTCTTTGATGGCGATTTCGGGGGCGCTGGCGCCGCTGATTTTTGGCGCAAAGACCGGCCTGCTGGCGATCCCCGCCATCGGCATGATCGTTGCCATCGTGTTGCCGATATTGGCGGCCAGCATAGGCGGTGCGCTGAACGGCACGCTGGTGGCACGCTTTCGTATCCAGCCGATTGTGGCCACGCTGATCTTGTTTATCGCCGGGCGCGGCGTAGCGCAGGTGCTGACCAATGGCAATCTGCAAACCTTTAGCCATGCCGGATTCCGCTGGCTCGGTCTCGGCAAGGTGCTGGGCATACCCTTCCAGGTGTTGCTGATGCTGGCGATCGTGCTGCTGGCGGCGTGGGTAATGCGCTCGACGCTGTTTGGCCGCTATATCCTGGCCACCGGTGGCAACGAGCGCGCGGCGCGGCTGGCCGGAATTCCGGTGCAGCGCGTCAAGCTGGCGGTGTATGTGATCTGCGGCGCGCTGTCGGGCCTGGCGGGTTTGCTGGTGATTGCGATCAACTCGTCGGCCGACG
>BBFD01000025.1 GCA_001313065.1 Silvimonas sp. JCM 19000 | reverse complement strand
GGGCTCGCGCGGCGCCACTTCACGCATCGCTTGCTCAATCAAACGCCAGTCCGCGTTCTTCAGCAATTTGGCGTCGGACAACATGCGCCGCCAGTTACGCGCGCCATACACGCCCTGATACAGACCCAGCACATGGCGGGTGATAAAGCGCAACGGCGTGCCCGCTTTGAGTTCGGCTTCGATAAACGGACGCAGCGCCAACATGGCCTGATCACGCGTAATCGCGGAAGGCGCGGCACCGTAATACAGCTTATCCACCTGCGCCAGGCTAAACGGATTGTGATACGCCTCGCGCCCTATCATCACGCCATCCACATGCTGCAAATGCGCCAGACCAGCTTCATGGCTGGTGATGCCGCCGTTGATGATGATTTCCAGAGCAGGAAAATCGCGTTTGAGCTGATACACAAAATCGTATTTGAGCGGCGGTACTTCGCGATTTTCTTTGGGCGACAGGCCCTTAAGAATGGCGTTGCGCGCATGCACGATAAACGTCTGGCAGCCGGCCTCGGCCACTTGCCCGACAAAATCGCGCACGTAGCTGTATTCCTCAACCTGATCAATGCCGATGCGGTGTTTGACGGTGACATCGATATTGCGCACCGCGTCGCGCATGGCTTTGACGCCATCGGACACCAGCGTGGGCTCGGCCATCAAGCACGCGCCAAAGCTACCGGACTGCACCCGCTCGGACGGGCAACCGACGTTAAGGTTGACCTCGTCATAGCCCCAGTCTTCGGCAATGCGCGCGCAGCGCGCCAGATCAGCAGGATCGGACCCGCCCAGCTGCAGCGCCAGCGGGTTTTCGATATCGTCAAAACGCAAATGCCGCATCTTGTCGCCATGGATGATGGCGCCGGTGTTTACCATCTCGGTGTACAGCCAGGCGTGTTGCGACAGCGTGCGGGCAAAGTAGCGATAGTAGCGGTCGGTCCAGTCGAGCATCGGTGCGATGCAGTAGCGGCGGGACGGTGTAACCGGTTGTTTTGCTGC
Source organism: Silvimonas sp. JCM 19000 (assembly GCA_001313065.1). The sequence continues at coordinate 21,635 of BBFD01000025.1, read as the reverse complement.
GGAATTCAAACGAGGTCCTTGCGTGCCCGGACCAGCCGGGGCGGAAAGCGGAAAGGGCGGTATTGTCTTATCCACGGGGTGGGGCGGTCAAACCGGCCGGTTAAAAGGCCGGACCCGAACGCCTCAGTGGAAGCGGATGCGCGCAGCAAAACAGCGGCCGGTGGCTCGCCCGCTCGTCGATGCTCAACCCGCCAGCGCGGTCTTCTGCAGCGCAATCAATTCCTTGATGCCTTTCTCTGCCAGATCCAGCAGCGCGTTCATTTCAGCGCGGCTGAACGGTACGCCTTCGGCGGTGCCTGGATTTCGACAAAGTGGCCGGAGCCGGTCATCACCACGTTCATATCGGTTTCGCAGGCGGAGTCTTCCGGGTAGTCCAGGTCCAGCACCGGGGTGTCGCCCACTACGCCGACCGAGATGGCGGCGATATGTTCACGGATCGGGCTCTCCGTCAGTTTGCCGTCGGCGATCAGGCCATTGATGGCATCGGTCAGCGCCACAAAGGCGCCGGTGATGCTGGCGGTGCGGGTGCCGCCGTCGGCCTGGATCACGTCACAGTCGATCACGATCTGGCGTTCGCCCAGCTTGGCAGATCAACCACGGCGCGCAGGCTGCGGCCGATCAGGCGCTGGATTTCCTGGGTGCGGCCCGATTGTTTGCCCTGCGCGGCTTCGCGACGCATGCGGCTGTGGGTGGAACGCGGCAGCATGCCGTATTCCGCCGTCACCCAGCCTGGCCTTTGCTTTAAGAAAGCTGGGGACCACTTCTTCGACCGAGGCGGTGCAGATCACTTTGGTCTCACCAAACTCAACCAGCACGCTGCCCTCGGCATGGCGGGTAAATTGGCGGGTGATGCGCACGGGGCGCAATTGGTCGGCGGGACGGTTGGATGCACGCATGATGCTGGCCTTATTGCTGGGGAAGCCGGCGATTATACGCGCTGCGGATGCTGAAGATGCTGGCCGTGCCGGGCAGGGCGCCCGGCACTTTGTACTCGCATTATTTGCTGTAGCGAGAAATGGCCGACTGGATTTCGGCAATCGCCTTTTCGATGTCGTCTTCGGTAATTTCCTCAGACTTTTTTCAGATGCATCGGGTCGACGTGGGTGGCGATGGTCGATTGCTCGAGTTTTTTGCGTCGAGATAAAACTGGTGCTGGAGACGCCCGCATCGTCTTCTTCATGCCAGTTGATCGCCAGCGCGGTCAGGTTGTCGCCGAATTTGCCCCCTGTCAGTTCGGCGCGGTCCATCAATTGCGGCACGGCAAACAACACCGGAAAAGCGCTGAGAAATTGCGTCATGTCTTCTTCTGACACGCTGGCCCAGAAGCCGTCGGTACACAGCAGCACCACGTCGGCATCGGACAAGGCGATCTTGCCGCCGACGTCGATTTCCGGCGGATACGAGCCGCCCAGGCAACTGTAGATCTTGTTTTTTTCCGGGTGTACGGCGGCTTCTTCGGCGGTGATCTTGCCGTCATCCAGCAGTTTGCGCACTTTGGAATGGTCGACGGTCTGCGCCAGAATCCGGCGCTGGCGCATCAGATACAAACGCGAATCACCGGCGTGCGCCCAATACGCAATTCCGTCCTGAATCACACAAGCCACGCAGGTGGTGCGGGGGATTTCCACCAGTTGATGATTGGCCGCATAGTGATAAATGGCTTCATGCGCGCGCAAAAAAACGCGTCGGTTAAAAAAACTGCGACGGGTTGGATAAAGCGGGTTGGGCTTTTTTTCTGGAATTGATCAGTGACCAGTTCGACCGCAATCTGCGCGGCGACTTCACCATGCAAATGCCCACCCATGCCATCGGCCAGCACCAGTAATAGCGCATCGCGGCTATAGGAATAGCCAACGCGATCCTGATTGTATTTACGGCCGCCGGTGCGGCTGTCCTGGTAGACGCTGAATTTCATTCGCTTACCCGTGCGGGCTTGGTGGTCAAGGTTTGCCAGGTGCGGCGCAACTGGTTGATCAAAGTACGTTTGCGCGCGGGCGGCGAGCCCGGTTGCAGCAATTGCTTTTGAACCTGATGCACGCTTTGCGGGCGCAAATCCTGGTCCATCTTTAAACAACGGTCGATCAGGTTCAGCAGTTCGGGTGAATAACGATCCCCATAACGCTCCGTCAGATTAACCAGTTTGTCTTCCTTGAGCCGTTGGTCGGCGGCGGGCGGCGCGGTGCCCGCCAGGCAGGCATACATGGTGGCGCCCACGCCGTAGATATCGGTCCACGGGCCGAGCGGTTCTTTTTTTTGCCGTATTGCTCGGGCGCGGCAAAGCCCGGCGTATACATCGGGGCCAGCTTGGAATGTTCGGCCGTTAATGCCTGGCGTGCCGAGCCAAAGTCCAGCAATACCGGTGAGCCGTCTTTGCGGATATAGATATTGGCGGGCTTGATATCCAGATGCAGCAGCTTGTTTAAATGGACTTCGCGCAGGCCATTTAACAGGTGATAGAACACGTGCCGGATCAGTTTTTTTCGTCAACGCCTTCGCGGTCATGCTTGAGCTGGATTTCTTTTTTTGCAAGGTGCGGCCACGTTCGTATTCCATGACCATATACACGGTGTCATTGCCGCGAAAGAAATTGCGCACTCGCACGATATTGGGATGCGAGATATGCGCCAGCGTCTTGCCTTCTTCAAAGAAGCATTTAAGGCCGTGCCGAAACAGCGCCAGGTTTTCTTCGCTGGTCGCTTGTACTTGCGTGCCTTCCCGTCGCAATACCAGCGAATTAGGCAAGTACTCCTTGATGGCGACGGGATAGTCGTTCTCGTCGTGCGCCAGATACACAATACTGAAACCGCCAGCGGACAACAGCTTGGCAATCGTATAGTTCTGTAACTGGTAGCCGCGAGCCAGCGGTTGATTACTGGGCGTTGTCATCCGGGGGATTGGTTATACTCATGCTCTGCCGCGCATTGTGAGTGGCCCCCTATCTAAAGTAAATAGCGATGCTTACGAGAATTGGCGCGGCGGCGGCCGCATCAGGCTGACCGGTCATTCCGTGGGTGACCGCCCCTGATTGTGTCGTGATCCGACAACACCCGGCCTCGTGGGTATCGCGCCAAAAGGATTTGAAATGATCTTCAGCATGACCGGTTTTTTTTCTGTGGCGCAACGCGAATTGCCCGCCGGTACCCTGACCGTCGAATTGCGCGCGGTCAACCATCGTTTTCTCGACCTGACCGTGCGCTGCCCGGAAGAATTCCGCGCTTTTGAAGGCGCCATGCGCGAGAAAATTACCGGTGGCGTGGCGCGCGGCAAGGTGGAGTGCCGCGTTGGTTTTAACGCCAACGCAGGCAGTGTGGGCGAGCTGAAACTGGACCAGGCTTTGCTGCAAGGGCTGATCGCCGCTGCCCAGGCCGCCAAGGCGCTGGCACCGGAAAGTGGCGATCTCAAACTGGGTGAATTGCTGCGCTGGCCGGGCGTGCTGACGCAATCGGCGCCGCAAGCAGAAGAACTGGGCGAAGCCTGTTTGAGCTTGTTGGGTGAAGTGATCAAGGACTTTACCGCCAGCCGCGGCCGCGAAGGCGAGAAGCTCAAAGCGCATTTACTGGAACGCGTTGCGGGCATGGAACAGATCGTGGCCGAGGTAAAACCGCGCGTGCCGCAACTGGTAGAAGACTACGAAAGCCGCCTCAAGACGCGCTTTCTGGAAGCTATGGGCACTTTGGACGACGACCGCGTGCGCCAGGAAATCGTGATGTTTGCGCAGAAGATAGACGTGGACGAAGAACTGTCGCGCCTGACCGCCCACGTGGAAGAAGTCCGCCGCATTCTGGACAAGGGCGGCGCCGTGGGTAAGCGTCTTGATTTTTTTGATGCAGGAACTGAATCGCGAAGCCAATACGCTGGGTTCCAAATCGGTGTCGGTGGATACCAGCCGGGCGTCGATGGCGCTCAAGGTGTTGATTGAACAGATGCGCGAGCAAATCCAGAACCTGGAATAAGCGGCAGCCGCCGCACCATAAACCCCGCTGCGGCGGGGTTTTTTTTATGGCCCGCTCGCGCAAAGGGCACGGCCATCGCCGACCAGCGTGTTGTAAATTCTGCATTACAAAAGCTTACTGGTTTGATACACGCAAATAAGCTCGGACATAATGTTTCCCACTAAAAAAACATGCCCGCACGGCGCGCCAGACGCCAGGGCTTAAGGGAAGCAGCAAGTGAACGTTGAATGTCCGCAATGCGACAAAGTGAACGATACAACGGCGGACCGTTGCTATAGCTGTGGTGCCGTGCTGCGCCCGCTCACCGGCCACGAAGCGCAACAGGTCTTGTACCAGGCACTGCTGGGGCCGAGAAACCAGGATTACTATCTGCCGAATTTATCAATTTCGACGAACAAGGCCGCGTGGGCCTGAGCTGGAACTGGGCGGCCTTGCTGGTTTCGATGTACTGGTTGCTCTATCGCAAAATGTGGCTGTGGGCCGCAGTGGCGATGGTGGTGCCGACCCTGTTGGTGACGCTGGGCTTGCTGATCCTGGTGATGTTCAGCCAGACCATAGGCATCGCCGTTATCACGGCGGTGGTGCTGGCCTTGCTGTTCGGGCCGCCTCTGGTGGCCAATGCTTTGTATTACCGGCATTGCCGCAAGCTGATCGACGAGGTCAAGACGCGGCAGCCGGATTACCTGTTGCAGATTGAAGAACTGGAACAGCGTGGTGGCGTCGCCAGTCGGCCGATCATGGCACTGGGTATCCTGGTGGCGGTGATCGTGCCGCGCATGGTGCAGGCGGTGATCGCGCCCGCTTATGACAACATCAATGGCCGGGCCAGCGTTGATGCGGCGCTGGAGTATGAACAGGCCGCAGCCACGGCGGTGGGCAAATATTATCGCCAGCATCATGAGGTGCCGCCGTCGCTCCAGGCGGCGGGCTTTGATGCTGCAATGCCAGAGGAAGTGTCCGACCTGCATCTGGATACCGCCAACGGCCAACTGGAATTGCGCTTTGGCATGGTGCGGCCGGTGACAGGCCTGCGGCTAATTCTTAGCCCGGTGGCCAATGCAGATACGACGTCACCTGGCGCTGCCTCAGCCCCGATATCCCGCGCAAGATGTTGCCGCCGCAATGCCGCTAGCGCGCACGGCACAGGCGCAAAAAAAAGGCGTCCGCTCGCGGACGCCTCTGGTTTTTAGCGCAATGCCGGTCGCGGCAAACTCAAGCGCGGCAACATGCCGTTGCTGAGCGCCACGCCCGCCAACACATTGGCGAGGCCGGCCAGATGCCACCATTGCACGTGTTCGCCCAGTAGCAACATCGCCAGCACCGCGCCGAAAGCCGGAATCAGATGCATAAAGCTGCTGGCGCGCGCGGCACCGAGTTGGGCCACCGCAATGTTGTAAAACAGATAGGCCAGTACCGACGGAAAAAATACCGAGGAACAGCACGATGCTGGCACTGTGCACGCTCAAAGCAGGCACGCCTGATGCGCCCATTCCCACAGCACGGCGGGTGCCAGCATCACGGTGCCGACCAGGATAGTGGCAAACAGCATGGCAATCTTGTCGATGCCGGTGGGTACTTTGCGCAGCGTGAGCGTGTAGAGCGCCCAACATGCCACGGCGGCAAACACCCACAAGTCGCCGGGGTTCAGATTAAGGCTAAGTAATTGCGCCGGTGCGCCGTGAGTCAGGATTACAGCCACGCCGCAGAATGACAGCGCGCTGCCTATGCATTGCATCCAGCTCATGCTCTGGCCCAGAAACATGCGGCCAGCCAGCAATACCATGATCGGCACAAACGCGTTCAGCATCACCGCATTAGTGGCGGTGGTATGCGCCACGCCGCGATAAATCAGCGTATTGCATAGGGTGACCCCCAGCAGCCCCAGCACCAGCACAGTGCGCCAATGTTGCTTGAGTTGCGGCCATGCCCCACGCAGACGCGGCAAAGCCAGCGGTGCAAGGCACAGCAAAGCGAGTATCCAGCGACCAAAAGAGAGGGAGAGGGGAGAGAGTTCGCCGTTAATGGCGCGGCCGGCAACAAAGTTACCCGCCCAGAACAAGGCGGCAGCCGTGGCCAAAGGCACTGGCCGTGCAGCAAATTTGAAAGTCATGATCATTTCCGGTAGGAAATTGGCGATAGTCCTCGGCGGCTTGTGGCCATGAGGCGTGAGCGGAGTTACCCGCATGCCATAAAGCAAACGACATGCCCGGAGTGTAGAAATGGCGATGGATTAGGTCAATGCCATTGTCCTAAATGGTGACGAATGGCGTGGCGCAGCCCCACAGCGGCGCTGTAGCCGCGAGCGCTGACCCGCCGCATGCCAGTTGCTGCCCGCTCGGATGCAGCGGCGGCATAGGGTGGGGCAAGCCCCACCACTCAAAGTGGCCAGAGCAGAAATCTACGGATCGCGATGGAAGAGGAGTGAGCCGGGCAAGGTGCCTGGCCCGGCGCGGCACAAGATCAGACTTTCTCGTTACCGCGCATACGCTGGATGCGGAACACCACTGGCAACTGGCGCAAGCTACGCATCACGCGCGCAGATGCGCGCGGTTGGCGACTTGCAGCACAAACTGGATGTGCATAAAGCGGTCGCCTTCGCTCTCGGCATGCTGGGTCACCACCGAAACGATATTGGCTTCGGCCTCGGCAATGGCGAGGTGATTTGCGCCAGCGCGCCACGGGCGTTTTCGGTCAGCACACGTACCGGCACGTCAAACAGGCGGTTGGATTCCGGATCCCATTCCACGTCGATAAACTTGTCGGCGTCGATGCGGCCACGGCCGGAAATCTGCGGACAGTCATGCGTGTGGATGACCAGCCCTGATCTTTTTTTTGACCAGGCCGATGATGGGGTCGCCCGGGATTGGCGCACAGCAACGGGCAAACTGGATGGCCATGCCTTCGGTGCCACGGATGGTCACCGACGTCATCTTGCGCCCGCCCGAACCCGGCACTTCGTCTTGCCACTGGCCTGACAACTGCAGCAGACGTTTGGCCACCACCACGGCCAGACGCTGGCCCAGGCCGATATCCGCCAGCACTTCTTCGCGCGTGCGGGCGCTGCTTTCTTTCAGATAGCGGTCCCACACCTCTTCGCCCAGCGGCTTGAATTGCGTGTGCAGCGTGGCAAATGCCTGCGCCAGCAAGCGCTCGCCCAGATGCACCGATTCTTCAAAACGCATGGTCTTGAGGAAATGGCGGATATGCGAACGCGCCTTGCCCGTCGTTACAAAGGTCAGCCACGACGGATTGGGCTTGGCGTGGGCGGCGGTCACAATCTCGACCTGGTCGCCGCTTTTCAGACGGCTGCGCAACGGCACCAGCTCGTGATTGATCTTGGCGGCGATACAACGATTGCCGATGTCGGTATGCACGGCATAAGCAAAATCGACGCAAGTCGCGCCTGCCGGCATGCTCAGAATCTTGCCCTTGGGCGTAAACACATACACCTGATCCGGGAACAGATCGACCTTGATGTGTTCGAGGAATTCGACCGCATCACCCGATTCGCTCTGCAGTTCCAGCAGCGACTGCAACCATTGGTGCGTCTTTTGCTGCACTTCAGAGAAGCCATCGTCGCCGCTCTTGTACATCCAGTGCGAGGCCACACCGGCATCGGCAATGCGATGCATGTCTTGCGTGCGGATCTGGATTTCAATCGGGATGCCATACGGGCCAAACAGCGTGGTATGCAGCTTTGATAGCCGTTGGCCTTGGGGATGGCGATGTAATCTTTGAACTTGCCCGGAATCGGCTTGTACAGCGCATGCAGCGCGCCGATGGCCAGATAACACGACGACACGTCTTTCACGATGACGCGAAAGCCATAGATATCCAGCACTTCAGAAAAGCTGAGGTGCTTTTCCTGCATCTTGCGATAGATGCTGTACAGGTTTTTTTTCGCGGCCAGACACGCTGGCTTCCAGCCCGGAATCGGCCAGCTTGGTGCGCAGGCCTTCAAGAATTTTGGTCACCACTTCGCGGCGGTTACCGCGCGCGGCTTTGAGCGCCTTGGACAAGACTTCGTAGCGATGCGGATACAGATACTTGAACGACAGATCGTCCAGTTCCAGGTACACCGCATTCAGGCCGATACGGTTGGCAATCGGCGCGTAGATTTCCATGGTTTCGCGGGCAATGCGTTTTTTTGCTTGTCCGCGCGCATGGCATCCATGGTGCGCATATTGTGCAGCCGGTCGGCCAGCTTGATCAGGATGACGCGCAGGTCGCGCGCCATGGCCAGCAGCATTTTGCGGAAGTTCTCGCTTGCGCGACTTCCTTGCTCTGGAATTCAAGCTTGTCGATCTTGCTCATGCCATCGACCAGTTCGGCCACGTGCTTGCCAAACTTTTCGGTGAGCTCGAGCTTGGTGATGCCGCTGTCTTCCATCACATCGTGCAGCAGCGCGGCGGCTAAGGCCTGCGCATCCAGATGCCACGACGTCAGGATGGTGGCCACGGCCAGCGGATGCGAGATGTACGGCTCGCCGCTTTGCCGGCTCTGGCCGCGGTGGGCGGCCTCGGAAAAAAACTTGAAGGCGGCCGCCAGAAACATCCGGTCGTCCGCCTTCAAATAAGCCGTGTCCTCACTCAGAAAGTGATTGGCAGCCGTAATCACCGCTGGCGCTTTCATGGCCAGGTCGGTACATCTGCAGCAGCGAGCATCGTTTCCATAGCGGACAGTTTGGGGCGGGCAAGCCTGATTAACAGACCCGCGCGCCCCGGCTATGTCATGACAATCAGGAACGACGGTTCAGGACTTCACGGCCCACGATGCCGGCTGCCACTTCACGCAGCGCCAGTACGGTGGGTTTGTCACGGCCCGGGGCGTCCACTTGCGGGGTGGAGCCATTGGCGATCTGGCGAGCGCGATAAGCGGCCACCAGCGTCAGATCAAAGCGGTTTTCGATGCGGTGCAGGCAATCATCGACGGTAATGCGAGCCATTGGGTATCTCCAGATTCCAGAAAAACTGAAACGGCCAGCACGAATCCGTGATGGCGTTGAGGTCAGCATTGTAGCAGAAGGGGTCAGGCTTTGAGCGCCTCGACCAGCGCGGCATGCCGAATGGCCTGACGTTCGCCGCGCAGGCGTTCGGCGCGCACCACGCTGATGATGTCACGCACGGCGTCATCGATGTGTTCATTGATGATGACGTATTGCGCTTCGCTGACATGGCCCATTTCTTCGCGGGCCTTGGCCATGCGCAGCTGGATCACTTCTTCCGTGTCTTTGCCGCGCGCGCGCAGGCGTTGTTCCAGCGTAGCAATCGATGGCGGCAGTACAAAGATGCCAACTGATTCCGGGAACAGCTTTTGTACTTGCTGCGCGCCTTGCCAATCGATTTCGAGCAGGATGTCGCGGCCGTTCTCGATGACTGATTCGATCCAGGCGCGCGATGTGCCGTAGTAGTTGCCGTAAACCTCGGCCCACTCCAGAAAGTCGCCCGACGCAATCATGCTTTCGAACTTGGCGCGGTCAACAAAGTAATAGTCTTTGCCTTCGACTTCGCCCGCGCGCGCCGGGCGCGAGGTGTACGAAATGGAAAGCTGGATTTGCTGGTCTGCCGCAAGCAGCGCCGCAACCAGCGTGGTCTTGCCCGCGCCGGAAGGGGCGGTCACGACATAAATGGTGCCTTTTGCCATGGAAAAAAAATCCGTCTGAAAACTGGGTAGCAGGGTAGCACAAAACCAGGTGCCGTTCAGATGCAGCGAAAAGCGGCCATCACGCGGCAACGTCGCGCTCCATGGGGGCCACTTATATATATGTCATATAGGCGATATCTGGCCCGGTTTCTGCCCTCACGCGCTCATTGCCGGGATCAAAGAAACGCGCCGCAGCGATTTTGTGAGCATCGACTGACGCCCTTGCAGGTATCAACGGACGGATTTGGGGGATGAGTGTTTGATTTATGCAACATAAATAAAACGCGGATACAAACGACGTTTTTTTCGTAGTGCAGTGCAACAAACTACGCAAAACACCCTCATTTCAGCGGTTTTCTGCACAAGTCTTGTGCAATTGTCCCTAAACCCCGCCAAAACGCATACAGCAAACACCGTACGCAAAAAAACCCCGACAGGTGTTCTACTGATTTCGACCCCTTCCCCCGCTGCTTATCGTTCAACGCACAGTTTCGGGGAAGGAAACGCCAGCGGCGCACGAATCCCGAGCGATTTTCGATTCAGGCAGGTTTAAGGAATTTTGCCGATGACAAATTGCTCAGCGTCAGGCCGACATTGGGTTTAACCCACCCGCCTCGATACTGACCGCTCAGACACTGAACAAACAAAGGCCCCACGGCAGTGCCGTGAGGCCAGAAATAGAATCCTGTCGTTGCCGACATCCCTCAAACAGGCAAATGACAACGCCAGGATTGAACTGACGGCTGGCTTATCTTGTAATTTCGCCAGCTCGAAGTACCCGATTAGCAAGCGTCGTGGCAGCGAAGCGAGCTATCTGAAGCCCCCGCATAGACGGGTTTTCCACTCGAGAAAAGAGAGAGTAACAAAATGGCATACAAGTTCCGCATTACTCAGATCGCCGCTGCAGCGATGCTGGTAGCCGGCGCAATGTCCTTCGCGGACGACGTGGTTCCTACCGCCGTTCAATCTGCCATCGGCAGCGTGACCTCCACGGGCTACTTCCGTGCAGGCTGGGGCGTCGCCGGCAAGGGCGGCACGGCCGAATGTTTTGGCGTGGCTACGCCAAGTTCCGTCTGGGTAACGAATGTGATGCCTACGCCGAAATCGGCCTGGACATCCCGGTGTTCAACCAGTCGAACGGCGCTCAGTGGGTTGCCCACACCATGATCCAGGCGGATGCTCCGTACTCGGATTGGGGCAGCAACAAGACCAACTTCGCACAAAACTACATCAGCGTTTCGCACTTCGGTGACGGCGCGCTGAAAGACGCTGTGCTGTGGGTTGGCCGTCGTTACTACGATCGTCCTGACCTGCACATGCTCGATTACAAGTACCTGGTCGGTGACGGCGACGGTGCTGGTATCGAAAACGTAGCCCTGGGCAACAGCGGCGCGCTGTTCAGCTACGCTTTGATGCGTCCGATCGACACCGCTCACACCAACCGCACCTGGCTGGAAAACCTGTTCAAGGTTTCCAACGTTGTGGCTGGCCCGGGCGCGTTCACCTTCAACGCCGGCGCAACTTTCGGCGACAAGGCTGACGACACCGCCAACTCGGCTGGTGTGATCACCCCGACGGCTGCTGCCAAGAACGGCTGGTACCTGTCCGCTGCCTTCGATCACCCGGTTGCTGACCTCGGCTCCAACCGTGTTGGTCTGCAATACGGCCGTGGCGCCAACGCAACGGGTAACTTCTCGCAAGTGAACACCTCTGCGACCACCGACGACAGCACCACCCAGTCTTCGACAACATCACGCTTGAGCCGAAGAACAGCAACTGGACCCTGATGGCCCACGCTGTTTATCGTAAAGACAAGTATGAAACCGCTGGCGATGACACCTGGTGGGCAATCGGCGCGCGTCCGCAGTATCACTTCACCGACATCTTCGGTTTCGCCACTGAAGTGGGCTACGAGTCGTTCAAGCCGGACCAAGGTTCGACCCAGACTCTGGGCAAGGTGACGTTTGCACTGACCGCAGCTGCTGGCCGTGGCGCTTATGCCCGTCCGGAACTGCGTCTGTTCTACACCTACGCCAAGTGGAACGATGCGGCCAAGAACGGCGCAATGAACACCTTCAACACTGACGGCACTGCTAGCGTTTACAACGGCGCTACGTCCGGCAGCTCGATCGGCGTTCAAGCAGAAGCATGGTGGTAAGTCGCAGGGCCTGATTGTGTCGGCATAGCCGGGCGGCAACGCCTGGCTGAACGATACGATTCCCGTCTACGGGACAAGCCACTGCACTCAAAACAACAGCCGCGTGACCCTGGTCATCCGGCTGTTGTTCCAGGTGGGGTTGGTTTGTGAGTAGCGCCGCCGGTTAAACAGAAAACCGGGGGTGGAGGTAAGCAGTAATCGACGTGAAGAGTATGACTCTCTGCCTTATTTCGCCAGCATGCGGTTTGCGTGCTGGAGGCGGGTTACCGGGTTGGTAATGCAGCGAAAAGCATAAAAGCACTTAAGTGAGGGGACTCCTGGCCCCTCACTTTTTTTTTGTGGTGAGGGGGGCGTTGTAGCGGGGCCATTTTTGCGTCCCGGCGGTGCTCGGCGTCCTCACGTACTTATGTACGCTCCGGCCCCTCCGCTCCGGCGGTACGCAAACTGACCCCACTTCAACGCCCCCGACACGGCTTTGTTGATTCGGGGCAATGCGCTTCGCTGTTGCCGGGGCCAGGTCAAAAGCTGTTGTCTCATAGGGTGGGTCAAGACCCACCACTCAAAGCCACCAACAAGAACACCATCGCCACCTACGTCCCACCACTCTCACCAGCGCTGATGCACATGCGGCTTGATATGCGTGTCGTAAATCCGTTTGACGGCGGTCATTTGTTCTTCTGAAAGCGGGGGCAAGGCTGCGGCGGCGGCGTTGCTTTGGGCCTGGGTGGGATTCTTGGCGCCGGGGATGGCCACGGTGATGGCGTCGAACATCAGTATCCAGCGCAGCGCCAGTTGTGCCAGCGGAACATTGCCGGTAACCGCGCGCAGTTCTTCTACCGCTTGCAGACCCACCTCGTACGGGACGCCGCTAAAGGTCTCGCCGACATCAAATGCCTCGCCGTGGCGGTTGAAGTTGCGGTGGTCTTCGCGCGCAAAGGTGCTGTGGGCGCTGAGCTTGCCGGTGAGCAGGCCGCTGGCCAGCGGCACGCGCGCGATGATGGCCACTTGCTGGGCTTTGGCGCGTTCAAAAAAGTATTCGGTAGGACGCTGGCGGAACATGTTGAAGATGATCTGCACGCTGCTGATCGGATACTCCAGCGCCTTGAGCGCTTCTTCGACCTTCTCTACCGACACACCATAAGCCTTGAGCTTGCCTTTGCTGACCAGCTTGTCCAGCGACTCAAACAGTTCGGGGTGGTAGTAGACCTCGGTGGGCGGGCAGTGCAGTTGCAGTAGATCGAGGGCGTCGACTTCCAGGTTGCGCAGCGAGGCATCCACGTAGCCTTCGATCGCAGCCGGGGTGTAACCGGCGGCCACGTGCGGATTGATTTTGCGGCCCGCTTTGGTGGCAACCACGATGCCCTCGCGGCCGCGGCTTTTGAGTACCCGCGCAATCAGCCGTTCCGAACGGCCATCGCCATACACATCAGCGGTATCCAGAAACGTCACGCCCGCATCCAGCGCCGCGTTAAGTGCGGCTTCGGCGTCGTGGTCCGACACGTCGCCCCAACTGCCGCCGATGGCCCAGGCGCCAAAACCAATCTCACTGACAGACCAACCGGTTTTACCAAATTGACGTTGTTGCATGCTGTATTCCCGAAGAGAGCGGCGACGCCGCGCGATGGGCTTCAGTGTAGGCGGGCAGGGCGCGCTTGCACATGCAACAGGCGGCTGCGGGATGTACGAAACGCTGCGCCAGGCCAAGAAAAAAAACCGGCGCGTCGCACACGGCGAGGCACCGGTTTTTTATTGCCGACAAGCCGGACTATCAGGCGTGCACGCGCTTGGCCGCGATCATATTGCCCGGCTTCAGGCGCTTGCAGGCCTTGCCATCGCGATCAAACACATGGAAGGCAGCAGAAGGCGCACTGATATTGATTGCATCGCCGATCTTCACTTCGCGATCACCATGCCCGCGCACCACCATCGCCTGGCCGGTGCTCAGCGTCAGATACAAGAAGTTGGATTCGCCCAGATGTTCCACCAGATCGACCACGCCGCTAAAGCGTTCGCTGCCGTTGTCGTCTTCCCACAAATGCTCGGCGCGGATGCCGACGTTAACGCGATCGCCCACCGCGGTATTGCCGCCATACACATCTGCGCGCACGCGCTGGCCGCCAGCCAGATTGACGATCAGATGATCGGCCTCGGCGACTTCGACCACGCCTTCCAGCAAGTTCATCTTGGGCGAGCCAATAAACGTAGCCACAAACAGATTCGCCGGTTGTTGGTACAGTTCCAGCGGCGAACCGGCTTGCTGGATCAGCCCGTCGTGCATCACCACAATCTTGTCGCCCAGCGTCATGGCCTCGACCTGATCATGCGTCACATACACGATGGTGGCCTTGAGTTCGCGATGCAGTTTGGCGATTTCCAGACGCGTCTGGACGCGCAGTGCGGCGTCGAGGTTGGACAGCGGCTCGTCAAACAAAAAAACAGCTTGGGCTCACGCACGATGGCGCGGCCGATAGCCACGCGCTGGCGTTGCCCGCCCGACAGTTCACGCGGCAAGCGCTCCAGCAGGTGGTCAATCTTGAGAATGCGGGCGGCGTTGCGGATGCGCACGTCGGCCTCGGCCTTGTCTTTCCCCGCCACCTTCAGGCCAAACGCCATGTTCTTGTACACGCTCATATGCGGGTACAGCGCGTAGCTCTGGAACACCATGGCAATCCCGCGCAAAGCGGGCGGCAGATCATTCACCCGGGCGCGATCAATTTCCAGATCGCCCGCGGTGATTTCTTCCAGGCCACACACCATGCGCAGCAGCGTCGATTTGCCGCAGCCCGACGGGCCCACCAGCACGACGAATTCGCCGTCATTGATTTCCAGATTGATGCCCGACAGCACGTTGGTTTTGCCGTCGTACGATTTGGTCAGGTTTTTCAGCGAAACATGAGACATCGGTGTAACTCCAAAAGCGGGCGGCCTTGAGCGCGCCGGTATTCTTGTCGGGTGCGATTTATTTGACTGCGCCAGCGGTAATGCCGCGGATCAGTTGTCGGCTGAAGAACACATACATGATCAGCACCGGCAGCACGGCCAGCGTCAGCGAGGCCAACACGGCGTTCCAGTTGGTCACGTACTGGCCAATAAACTGCTGCACGCCCAGCGTGACGGTTTTTGTGTCGTCACCCGGCGCCAGAATCAGCGGAAACCACAAGTCGTTCCAGATTGGCACCATGGTGAACACGGCCACGGTGGCCACGGCGGGGCGGATCAGCGGAAGCACCACCTGGAAAAAGATCTTGAATTCGCCCACGCCATCACAGCGCGCGGCTTCTTTCAGTTCTTTAGGAATCTGCTGCATGAATTCGCTCAGGATCATGATCGCTAGCGGCAAGCCTTGCGCCACATACACCAGCACCAGCGCGGTCAGCGTATTCACCAGTTGCAGGCTGACCATCAGCTTGAGGATGGACACCGTGCCCAGGCGGATCGGCACCATGATGCCGAAGGCAAAAAAACAGGGCCAGGATGCGGCTGCCTTTAAAACGATATTCAGCCAGCGCCCAGGCGGCCATCGCGCCAAACAGCAGAATCAGCACCAGCGAAGTAATCGTCACGATCAGGCTGTTGCCGAAGTACAGCGTAAAGTGCGACGAATGCAGCACTTTCTCAAAGCCGATCAGGCTGAAGGTTTCGCTATTGGGCAGCGCCAAGGGATCATCAAAGATGCCGGCGCGGCTTTTCAGCGAGTTGATGATGATCAGCGCAATCGGAAACAGCGCCAGCAGCGTATAGCCCGCCAGCACAATCTGTGTCAGGCCGGCGGTGGCAAAGCGGGTAGCCCCATTGTGTTTTGCTTGCATGATGGGCTCCTTAGAAGCTGAAGCGTTGCAGCTTGCGCTGGATAAAGTAGAAGTACACCGCCACGCCGCCCAGGATGACCAGGAACATCATGGTGGCCACGGCCGCGCCCATGGTCGGGCTGCCAATCTGCGACTGGTAACCAAAAAACGCGCGATAGAAATACGTGCCCAGAATATCGGTAGAGAAGTTAGGCCCGGCCAGCGCGCCTTTGACTGAATAGATCAGATCAAACGCGTTGAAGTTACCGACAAAGGTCAGGATGGTGGTCAGGCCCAGCGTGGGCAGGATCAGCGGCACGCGGATGGTCCAGAAAATGCGCCAGGCCGAGGCGCCTTCCACATACGCGGCTTCGATGATTTCATCGGGGATGGCAATCAGCGCGGCGTAGATCAGCATCATCGGGATACCGACAAACTGCCACACCGACATCAGGCTTAGCGTGTACAGCGCGGTTTCTTCCTGGCCCAGCCACGGCGCAAAAAAAGTCTTGCAGATGCACCCAGCCCAGCATCTTCTCGGACACGCCCCACAGCGGCGACAAAATCAGCTGCCAGATAAAGCCGATGATCACCACCGACAGCAGCGTCGGCAGAAAAAATCGCGGTCTGGTAGGCCTTGGCAAACTTCACGCCCTTGGTGCTCATCAGCGCCGCCAGCAACAAGCCCAGCGGTTCTGGATACACATATGGATCAGAAAGAATTTGACGTTATTACGCATCGCATTCCAGAAACCCTCTGACCAGTTAGGGTCGCCCAGCAAGGTGTGGTAGTTGAGCAGGCCAGCCCACGATTGCACGCCGCTATCGCTGGTGGTGAAGAAGCTCAGACGCAATGTGTCGAGCAGCGGAAAGGCGCTGAAGACGGCATAGATGATGAATGCCGGCGCGAGAAACACCGCGATATGCCAGGGAAACGTGCGTTTCATGGCTGATTACTCCCTTGCAGACCCGCGCCTGCAGCGTGGGTCGTATTGATTCGGTATTGAGTTCGATCGTTACCGACCGTGCTTTGCAGACAAAAAAAGTGGCCGGCAGCGCTGGCCGCCGGCCCAACTCACAGTCGAGGGTAAAACATTGAATGGAGCGTTCAGGATGAAGCCCTGCTGCCGTACCGCTGCTGCGTTCTCCCCCGCAGCAGACGGGCCACGCAATGGGGTGCGCGGCCCGGTACGGCACCAGCGTTACAACATTACTGCGCCGGCTTGTACCACTTGGCCAGACCGGACTGCAGACGCGCAGCGGCATCTTTCGGCGACATCTTGCCGTTGATGACTTGCGAGTTGATGTTCCACAGCTCGTTTTCCATGTTCGGCGTGCCGCGGTTCAGAATCTGGGCGTTCACACGGATGGTGGACGCGCAGCTCTTGCGCCAGTCGAGGAATTCCTTGGCCACCGGGTCTTTAACGGCGATGGTGTGGCTGGACAGCGAGAAGAAGCCGGTAACCTTATTGGTGTACAGATCAGCAAATTCTTGCGAGCCGAGCCATTCCACAAACTTGTACGCGTCTTCCTTGTTCTTGGACTTGCTGTTCACGCCCATGCCAGATCGGTATGGTCCGAGATGTAGCACTTGTCGCCAGCCTTGGGCACCGGCGGCGGGAAAGCACCCAGCTCAAAGCCTTGCGCGTTCTGGTTGTAATAACCGATATCCCACGAACCGGCGGCGACGATGGCGGCCTTGCCCGAAGCAAACAGGTTTTGCGTATCGGCGTAGGTTTGCGCGCTGTAGCCCTTGGCCAGGTAGGGGCCGTATTTGGCTTCAACTTCCAGCGGCTCGACAAAACCGGCGTCGGTGAACTTGGCCTTGCCATTGATCAACGCTTTACGGCCTTCTTCACCGTGCCAGTACGGCGCGCCGATGCTGGTGTAAACGATCTGGCTAGCTTCCCACTGGTCATTGGTGCCCAGCGCCAGCGGGGTGTATTTGCCCGAAGCCTTGACCTTGTCCATCACCTTGAAGAAGTCGTCGGTGGTTTTCGGCTCGCTCAGGCCCAGTTCTTTAAAGATCTTTTTTGTTGTACAGAAAGCCGTGGATGACCGAGGCAATCGGTTCGCAGAAGGTGTCTTTGCCATCATCGGTTTCCCACGCCACTTTGGCCGAGGCCGGGAAGTTTTCCAGACCCTTCTTGCCGTTCAGTTTTTTCCAGCTGGCCTTTCTTGTACAGATCGAGCGACTTGTCGAACGGACGGCAGGTGATCAGTCACCGGCGGTGCCGCCCGCCAGACGTGCGTTCAGGCTGGAGTCGTATTCAGTCGGGGCGGTCGGGGCAAACTTGACGGTGACGCCCGGATATTTTTTTCTGGAAGGCCGGGATCAACACTTCTTCCACAGTGCCTTGTCATCGGTACGCCAGCTTTCAATGGTCAGCGTGCCGGCTTGCGCTGCGCCTGCTGCCAGCAGGGCCGCTACTACGGCGCTGCGCAGAATGTTCTTGCTATGCATTGATCGATCTCCTCAGATCCGGTTTAACAGGCGGCCGGGCCGATGCCTGCGGCGCCCTTCAACCCCGTTTGTTGGTCGGGGGGTGGCCAGAAATTAGCATCGGCCATGACGTGACACAAAAAAACCCTGTAAAAAAAACGTGTCATTAATGAGTAAGTTCATGATTAATAAGCGAAAATGCCACAGTGGGCCCGTTCTGCTTGTTACGCATCATTACAAAACCATGATCGCGGCGCGGCCCGCGCCAGCAATTGCGCCACACCGCGCGGCTTACCCCGCGTCTGGCCAACAACGGGTTTCGCAAGCAATTGCAATGTTTTTTTTACAATTCAGCGGCGAACGTTACGCAAGCTGCGCTGGCGCTTTATCTCCATCAATAAACAATTATGATGTCGCGTCTGCGCTGGGCTTGCGCCGTGCTGTGGACGTTCAAAAAACAGGTACTGGAGTTATAGAGGGAGAACCGTCGGAATGAAGCCATTGCGCCGTTGCACGCTGGGTGCCACTGTCTGCGCATTGCTGCTGTCCGCCCTCATCGGTAACGCGGCGCAGGCAGCGATCATGGCGCCAGCCAGCGCACCCGACACCCTCAATGTATTGCACTGGTGGACCTCCGCCAGCGAACGCCACGCCGCCGATTACCTGGCCGCGCGCATGCAGGAAGAAAACCTGGCGTGGCAGGATGCCGCCATCCCCGGCGGTGCTGGCGTGGGCGCGATGAAAGTGCTGAAAAGCCGTGTGCTGTCGGGCAAGCCGCCCGATGTAGCGCAACTGATCGGCCCGGCGATTTCGGAATGGGGCGATATGGGCCTGCTGCTGGAGCTGGACAATGTGTCGCGCCGCAGCGGCTGGAACGACAAGTTCTTTCCCACTGTGTGGGGCCTGATCCGCTTGCGCGGACATTCGATGGCGGCGCCGCTGGGCATCCATCGCATCAACACGCTGTTGTATAACCAGCGCATCTTTAATCAGCTCAATCTGCAACCGCCGCGCACCTGGCCCGAATTTGAACGCGCGGCCGACAAGATCTCGCGCGCCGGTTACACGCCGCTGGCGCAAAGCACCGAAGCCTGGCAGATCACCACGCTGTTCGAAACGCTGTTGCTCAGCGAAACCGGCCCCGCGTTCTATCGTGATTTGCTGGTGCGGCGTAACGCCAATGCCTGGCTGATCCGCGCGTGCGCGTGGCGCTGGAACATCTGCGCCAGCTCAAACGCTGGATGCCGTCGCAATTGTCCGAACGGCCGTGGCAGGATGAAGCCAGCGATCTGGCCCAGGGCCGCGCCGCGATGTGGGTGATGGGGGATTGGGCCAAGGGTGAATTGCAGGCCATGGGCCTGACGGTGGGCGAGCAATTCGGCTGTACTCCCGTGCCCGGCACCGCCGATATGCACCTCTATAGTATCGACACGCTGGTGATGTTTACCGGCGACTACAGCAACCAGTACGCGCAGGAACGCATGGCCACCATGGTGACGTCGCCGCAAGTGCAGGCGGGCTATAACCGCATCAAGGATCGGTGCCGGTGCGGCGCGATGCCGATGTCGCCAGCATGGATAGCTGCGCACGCCAGTCGTGGACCACGTTTGCGCGCGGCGGCGCGGTGCAGGCGCCCAGCCTGGTGCACCGTATGGCCACGGACGAGGCGCTTAAAGACGCCATCGTCAGCCTGATCCACCGTTATTTTGTTGACGACCGCATGCCGGCCACCGAGCTACAACGCCGCCTGGCCAATGTGGTCCGAGCCTTGTCGCAAGAAGGAAAAAAGCGATGAACCGCAAGATACTGGTCGTTGATGACGACCAGAAAACCCGCGCGCTGCTCAAGGCCTATCTGGAAAAAAAACCAGTACGAGGTGCGGCTGGCGCATGACGGCGCCAGCTTTATGGCCGAGTTCGAGCGCTACAAGGACGATCTGTCGCTGGTCATTCTGGACGTAATGCTGCCCGACACCGACGGCTTTGTGCTGTGCGCGCATATCCGCAAACGCAGCAGCATTCCGGTGATCATGCTGACCGCCAGCGCCGACGATACCGACAAGATTGTGGGGCTGGAACTGGGCGCCGATGACTATCTGGGCAAGCCCTACAACCCGCGCGAACTGCTGGCGCGCATCAAGGCCGTGCATCGGCGCGCGGGCGTGGAAAGCGGCGCGCCTCCGCGCTTTTATCGCTTTAACGGCTTTAGCCTGGATACGGTAGAGCGCACGCTGACCGACCCGGCGGGCGAGGTGGTCAAACTGACCGGGCTGGATTTTCAGCTGCTTAAATATCTGGTGGAACACCCCGGCCAAATCCTCGACCGCAGCGTGCTGGCCGAAGAAACACGTGGCCGCGATCTGGGCCCGCTGGACCGCTCGCTGGATGTGCAAGTCAGCCGTTTGCGCCAGCGTTTGATGGACGACGGCAAACAGCCCGCCTTGATCAAGACCGTACGCGGCGCGGGTTATGTGTTCTCGGCCGAGGTCTCGACGGCGCATGGCTGAAGCCGATGTGATCGTGGGCGCGCCGCCCTTGTTGCTCCGACGCAAACGCGGTTGGCGGCGGTGGGTGCCATCGTCTTTGCTCGGCCGTTTAACGCTGGTCATGGTGGCCGGGGTGCTGATCAGCCAGGTCATCGGCAATCTGGTCTGGGCCAGTCAGGTGCGGCAGAAGGCGTTGACCGAAGCGCTGGATGCCGCCACGCATGTGGGCGGCAGCGCCGCCAGCGCGCTGCGCTTCTTTAAAAGCCTGCCGCCGCCGTATCGCCCCATTCTGATCGACCAGTTGCGCGAAATGGGCGGCACGCGTTTTTTTGTTAGCGTGAACCATAGCGCCGTCGCCATCGACCCCATCATGGGCAACGAACTGGTCGACCGTGTGCGCGACCGCGTGGTGCAAACGCTATTGCACGAATATCCGCGCGCGCTCGACTACCGCGTCGGCATGGCGTGGCCGGACAAACTGCTGGTCAGCGACGACGGCGTGACGCTGGATGAATTGCCGGATGGCTGGGTGCAGAACACGCTGGTGGTCAAACCACGACCGGCGCCCATCCTGGTCATCCAGCCGAAATCGAGCCGGATAACTGGGTATATCTGGCGGCGCTGATGCCGGACCCTATTTTCTGGACGCGACAAACCATTGCCGGTGGAGCGCCTCGGCTTGCTGTTGGCCACGGTGGCGGTGGTGTTGCTGCTATGTTTGCTGGTGGTGCGCTGGATGACGCGGCCGTTTGCGCAGCTGGCCGAGGCGGCCGAGTCGTTTGGCCAGGGCGTGACGGGCGTGCCTTTGCCCGAATCCGGCAGCCGCGAATTTATCAAGACCGCACGCGCCTTCAATGCCATGCAGGCGCGTATCCAGCGTTATCTGGAAGACCGCGAGCGGCTGTTTACTTCGATTTCGCACGATTTGCGCACGCCGATTACGCGGCTGAAACTGCGCGCCGAAATGCTGGATGACGAGCAGGACCGGGTCGATTTTCATGAGGATCTGGACGAGCTGGATGTGATGGTCAAAGGCGCGCTGCAATCGGTTAAAGACAGCGATATCCATGAGAACCCGGTGCATGTGCGGCTGGACAAGCTGATTCAGCGGCTGGTGGACGGCGCGCATCTGGCCGGGCGCGATGTGGCATTTGCCGCCGGGCCG
>BBFD01000024.1 GCA_001313065.1 Silvimonas sp. JCM 19000 | reverse complement strand
CGCACGCTCAGCCTGATGACATTGGGGGGCGTGCGCGGCGCGGTAACGCTGGCCGGTGTGCTGGCGCTGCCGCTCACCTTGCCCGGCGGCGCGCCATTCCCGGCGCGTGATCTGGTGATCTTTATTGCCGCCGCCATCATCCTGCTGTCCTTATTGCTGGGTGCAAGCGGTCTGCCACTGCTATTACGCAATGTCAGCGCGCCTACCGACACGCGCCATCATCGCGAAGAAAATCGGGCACGGGCAGCGATTGCGCACGCCGCCATTGCCGCGCTGGAACGTGAACGCGATGCGCTGGGCGTGGATATGAGCGATACCGACGCCGCCAGCATCACCACGCTGGCCGCGCAACTGATGGAAATCTATCGGCGCCGCATTGCCGTGCTGGAAACCCAGGCCGAAGCGCGCGAACACGTGGTGCGCGAAGAGCGCTGATGCGCAATCTGCGCGGCGTGGCGGTACGGGCGGAACGCGAAGAAGCCTATCGCCTGCATAAAGCCGATGAAATCAATGATGAAACGCTATCTACCCTGGTGCGCGAAATCGATCTGGCCGAAGCCGCGTTCTCGGAACGGCCGCGCTTTGATAAATAACCTATGCCGCACGGCCAGCGCCGACTCCGCCCGCAACACGCTGAAGCGATAGGGTGGGTCGAGACCCACCAGCAGGCCCTGGAGAGAAACGCATAAATTGCGTGTCCAGGCTGCGGGTTTGCGTGGTGGGTCTTGACCCCCGCTATCGCGCGCAGGTCCGGGCATCTGCTGCGGTCTCAGCGATTGCGCCAGGCAGCGCGCCAGCAGAATTTGCGATGCCATCAGCATGAACGTTGAACGACTAATATAATCTCAATCCGAATTCCCCCGTCCTACCAAGGCGCGCAATGCGCCACTGCCAGGAGTTGTCCCATGATTAAATCCCGCGCCGCTGTTGCCTGGGCCGCCCGTCAACCACTGGATATCGTCGAAGTGGATGTCGCGCCGCCCCAAGCCGGCGAAGTGCTGGTCCGCATCGTCGCCACTGGCGTTTGCCATACCGACGCCTATACCTTGTCCGGCGCTGACCCTGAAGGCATTTTCCCGGCCATCCTCGGCCACGAAGGCGGCGGCATCGTGATGGAAGTCGGCCCCGGTGTTACTTCGGTGGCGGTGGGCGATCATGTGATTCCGCTGTACACGCCGGAATGCGGCCAGTGCAAGTTCTGCCGCTCGGGCAAGACCAATCTGTGCCAGGCCATCCGTAGCACGCAAGGCAAAGGTCTGATGCCCGATGGCACCTCGCGCTTTTCGCTCGACGGCAAACCCATCTTTCATTACATGGGCACCTCAACCTTTAGCGAATACACCGTGCTGCCCGAAATTGCCGTGGCCAAAATCAATAAAGCCGCGCCACTGGAAAAAAGTGTGTCTGCTGGGTTGTGGCGTCACCACCGGCATGGGCGCAGTCATGAATACCGCCAAGGTCACGCCCGGCAGTACCGTGGCCATCTTTGGTCTGGGCGGTATCGGCCTGTCGGCCATTATCGGTGCGGTGATGGCGGGTGCTGAGCGCATCATCGGCGTGGACATCAATCCGTCCAAATTTGAAATCGCCAGACAACTGGGCGCCACCGAATGTATTAATCCGGCCGATTACGACAAGCTATTCAGGAAGTGATTGTCGAATTGACCGATGGTGGCGTGGATTATTCGTTTGAATGCATCGGCAATACCAAGGTGATGCGTTCGGCGCTGGAGTGCTGCCACAAGGGCTGGGGCGAATCGATCATTATCGGCGTGGCCGGGGCGGGCGAAGAAATCAGCACGCGCCCGTTCCAGCTGGTGACCGGCCGGGTGTGGAAGGGCAGCGCCTTTGGCGGCGTCCGTGGCCGCAGCGAATTGCCGGGGTACGTCGATCGTTATATGCAGGGCGAATTTGAGCTCGACACCTTTATTACGCACACCATGGGCCTGCAGGACATCAACAAGGCCTTTGATCTGATGCATGAAGCAAGAGCATCCGTAGCGTGATCCATTACGACCTGTAAACCGAGAAAGCCATGCCCGAATTGTTGACGCCGCTCTCCGCCAACCGTGCTGCAGGAGGATGGCAGCATCGTTTTGCCCATCACTCTGACGTGCTGGCCTGCGACATGAAATTTGCGGTGTATCTGCCGCCGCAAGCCACTGCGCATCACAAGGTGCCGGTGCTGTACTGGCTGTCTGGCCTGACGTGTACTGAAGAAAACTTTATCCAGAAAGCCGGCGCGCAGCGGATGGCGGCGCAACTGGGGCTGGCGATTGTGTGCCCCGACACCAGCCCGCGTGGCGAACACGTGCCCAACGACCCGGCCTACGATCTGGCCAGGGCGCGGGGTTTTATCTGAACGCCACGCAAGCACCGTGGGCCGCGCATTACCGCATGCATGATTACGTGGTGCACGAGTTGCCCGCGCTGATCGAAGCCGAATTGCCGGTGCTACCGCAACGGGGCATCGCCGGGCATTCCATGGGCGGCCACGGCGCCCTGGTGCTGGCACTGCGCAATCCGGGGCGCTATCAATCGATCTCGGCATTTGCCCGATCAGTCATCCATCTGCCACGCCGTGGGGCAGAAGGCGTTTCGCGCTTATCTGGGTGACCAGCCGGAAGACTGGCGCGAATGGGATGCCAGCCTGTTATTGGCCCAGGCACGGCAAGCGGTGCCGACGCTGATCGATCAGGGCGAAGCCGATGAGTTTCTGGCGCGCGAACTACAACCAGAGACGCTGGAAAACAGCGCCCGCAGCGCCGGCTACCCGCTCACGCTGCGGCGCCATGCTGGCTATGATCACAGCTATTACTTTATTGCCAGCCTGATCGATGACCATCTCCAACATCACGCGCGCGCGCTGATCAAATAAGCCATGCGTATTCCTGTCTCCTGGCGCGTCGGGCTGATCCGTCTGCGGCGCACTGTCCAGAAAAAAACCCACAGCTGGCGGTCATCGGCATGCTGTGCGTGGTGCTGGGAGGCAGCGCGGCGCATTCGGTTTATCGTGATTACGAAGAAACCATGCGCCAGCAGCGCGCCATCGTCGGCTCTTTGTCGCGGGTGGCGGCGGCGCATGCGCGCAACACGCTGCAAGAGGCCGACAACGCGCTGCAACAGACGCTGGGCATGGTATCGGCCGCGGGGGGGATTGCGCAGATCAATTCGCTCGATTTCTGGTGGCGACTTAAAAGCTATGCCTACAACGTGAGCGATTGCCAGGGGGTGTGGATTTTTTGATCGCAGCGGCAAGCCGGTGCTGGAATCATCGGCCTATCCGGCGCCCACCAATGTCAATTCGGCCGACCGTGATTTCTTCAAGGCCGCGCTGGCCGGGCAGCGGTTTTATGTTTCGACGGCATTTCGCTCCCGCGTCTCGAACAAGTTGGTATACGGCGTATCCCGGCCGATTTTTTGCGCGCGATGGCCATGTCGAAGGTGTGGCGCTGGTCGCCTTGCGTATCGATAACCTCAATGATTTTTTATGCGCTGATGTCATTTGATGCGCGCTTTATCTTTGGCATCTATAGCGAAGACGGTCGCATCGTGGCACGCACCCCCGATCTGGACGCCGTGCTGGGGCGGTCGGTCAAAGACGAAGCCTTGTATCGTGATCGCGATGCCGGCAACGGCATCTACGATATGCCGTCGCCGCTGGACCACGTGCAACGCATTGCCGCCTGGCAACGCGTGCCGGAATTTGGCGTGATCGGCTACGCCGCACTGTCGCACGATCTGGCGCTGCGGCCGTGGCGTATCCGCACCGCCACCACGGCCATCGAGGCGGCCATTACGCTGGCGGTGCTGGTGGCGGCCGTGCTGTGGGGGTTTCGTGCCACCGTGCGTGAAAGCCAGGCGCAACGGCTGTTGCGGGAAGCCGCGCTCAACCAGGTCCGCATCATTGATGAACTGGAAACCGCGCAGCTCGATGCGCTCACCGGCTTGTACGGCCGCAAATTAATGATGGAACTGGCCGAGCGTAAACGGCAGCAGTCGCTACAGGCGGGTGATTGCATGGTGTTTATGTTGCTGGATCTGGACGGCTTCAAGGCCGTTAATGACCAGTTTGGCCACGACACGGGTGATCAGGTCTTGATCGCCACCGCCGCCGCCTTGCGCGCTTGCCTGCGGCCGGATGATCTGGCCGGGCGCTGGGGCGGCGATGAATTTGTGGTGGCGGTTAACGTCGCCCCGCATTACGCCAGAACGCAGTTGATGCGATCGCCCGCCGCATCGTGCAACGCGTTGGCGAAATCGGCTACGGCATCAGCGGCAGCTTGGCATCGCCATCTTTGACGCCCACCTCAGCCTTGACCTGGCCACCCGCCGCGCCGACGCCGCGATGTACGAAGCCAAACACCGCGGCAAGAACGGGTTTGTCATCTGGGACGAATCGATCGGCCTGGTCACCGCCGCATAGGGTGGGCTTGGACCCACCAACCAAAGTGGCGGGCCACGCTCACCGCACGTGGCAAATGGCTTTGAGAGGTGGGTCTGGACCCACCCTATGCCCGGGGTGCTGTCTGGCTGGCACGGTGTTTGCTTGATAGGGGTATCTACGTGTTCGATGCCCATCATGCTCAGCCCCTCCGCCGCCCGCAGTACCGGTCAGGATTTCGTGATCGACCCCAACAACGTGGGGCAGTTGCGTACGCTTGCGGCCAAATCGCCGGAGCAGGGCGTGAAAGCCGTGGCGCAACAGTTTGAAGCCTTGCTGATGCAGCAGATGCTCAAGTCCATGCGTGACGCCACACCGCAGTACGACACGCTGAATACCTCGAATGTGAAGATGTTTCAGGGCATGTTTGACCAGCAGATGTCGAGCTCGCTCAGCAAGCACGGCGCTTGGCCTGGCTGATGCCATCGTGCGTCAGATCCAGATTCAGCAAGACCCGTCGCTATTGCAGCAGGCCTGGCATACCCCGCCCAATGCGCTGACGCCAGCTAACCAGAGCACCGATCCGGATGCGGCAAGTACCTCGGGCAAGGCGGCAAAAGATGCCGCTACGGGCGGCAAAAGCGGATCTTTTGTGGCGCGCATTGCCGGTGCCGCGCAAAGCGCCAGCGCCACCCTGGGCGTGGCACCGCATGTCTTGATGGCGCAAGCCGCGCTCGAAACCGGTTGGGGCCGCAAGCCGCTGACCGATGCCAGCGGCAAGGACACGCACAACCTGTTTGGCATCAAGGCGGGCAAAGACTGGCAAGCAAAACCGCCACCGTCACCACCACCGAATATGTAAACGGTGTGGCGCAAAAGAAAGTCGATACCTTCCGGGCCTACGATTCTTATACAGATGCTTTTGCCGATTACGCCAGCTTGATCAAAAAAAACGCTTCGGCGATGCGGTCGGCGCAGGCGATAACGCGCGTAGCTACGGCCAGGCCTTGCAGGCCGGTGGTTACGCCACGGATCCCACCTATGCCAGCAAGCTGGCGCTGGTGGCGCAGCGGGTACAGAAACACTTGCAGGACGAAGCCGCTTAAGGCGTCGCAATGGATGAGCGGCGCCGCCGGGCTTCAAGTCCTGGCGCTTTACGCCGATACAAAGGAATGACCGCGCCTGCCCAGAACCACCGGGTGGGCCGTAACGGAGCAACAGAATGAGTGTATTCAGCATTGGTGTTTCGGCACTGAACGCCGCCAACCTGGGTTTGACCACCACAGGCCATAACATCGCCAACGAAGCGACGCCGGGCTATTCACGTCAGGCCATCAAGCAAAGCGCGCCATACCCGCAACTGACGGGCAGCGGCTTTGTGGGCATGGGCGTTAAAGTGGATACCATCCAGCGCGCCTACGATCAGTTTCTGACCAAGCAACAGCAAACGGCGCAGACACAAGACAGCTTTCTGAATACCTATCTGACCCATCTGAACGATATCGACAATATCGTGGCGGATCCGACTGCGGGTATTTCGCCGGCCATGCAGGACTTTTTTTTCGTCGGTACAGAATGTGGCGACCTCGCCGGCTGATACGCCGTCGCGCACCGCCATGCTGACCAGCGCGGGCACCCTGGTGTCACGCTTTCAGTCCTTCAACGACCAGCTGAACGAAAACGCGCAAACGCTGAATGGCGAAATCAGCACCACCGTCGACAGCATCAACTCGATCACCACCCAGATCGCCACGCTGAATGGCCAGATCGCCACGCAATCGGCTTCAGGCCAGCCGCCCAACGATTTGCTCGACCAACGCGATCAACTGGTGCTGGACCTGAACAAATACGTTAAAGCCACCACGCTGACGCAAAGCGACGGCAGCATGAACGTGTTTATCGGCAGCGGCCAGAACGTGGTGGTGGGCGGTAATTCGTTTAACCTGGCGGCCGTGCCGTCGCGGGATGATCCGACCAAAACGCAGATTGCCTATCAGCAAAACAATGTGACGGTGTATTTGCCCGATTCGCAAATTACTGGCGGCTCGCTACAGGGTTTGCTGACCTACCGCAATGACTCGCTGTCGCTGGCGCAAAACACGCTGAACCTGACCGCGCTCGGGCTGGCACAAACCTTTAACGCGCAACACCGCGCCGGGATTGATCTGAACGGCGATCAGGGTCAGAACCTGTTTGATTATCCGCGCGCGGATAATGTCGATATGTCTTTGAACGGCCAGAAAGTGACCCTGACCGCCCCGGACAATGCCATCCCGCAATCGGATTTCTCGCTCAGCTACAACGCCACCAGCGGCAACTACACGCTAACCCGCGCCACCGACGGCCAGACCGCGTCGATTACCGCGGCACAGCTGACCTCCGGCTTCACCGCACTGGGCGTCACGGCGCAGATCACCGGCACCGACGCGACGGCGACCGGTACCAGCGCCACCGCGTCTTTCCCGCCGTCTCTGGGCAATGTGTTCAGCAATACCGGTAACACCGGCAATGCCGCTTTGACCGGTTATATCAGCGACACCACCAAGCTGACCGCCAGCAACTACAAGTTCTCTTATGACGGCACCCAATATGTGATGACGCGACTGAGCGACAACACCCAGACCGTGTTTACCCCGGCGCAAGTGGCGGCTGGCGCGGTGGGGGCGGACGGGATTGCAGTCCAGATCAAGTCGGGCGCCATGAATGCAGGCGACAGTTTTGAGATCCAGCCGGTTAGCAGTGTGATCCAGGGGATGTCGGTGGCGATTTCTGATCCGACCGAAGTGGCGGCTTCTTCGCCCATTACCGCTACGGTGGGGAAGGGCGCGGCCAATACCGTGACCTTCTACGGCGCGGCTGATAACACCGGCACCGCGTTGTTGTCCGGCACGGTCACCGACAAAACCAAATTGACCGGCAGCGATTACAAAGTGTCGTATGACGGCACCAACTACTCCTTAACGCGTATTTCGGATGGCGTATCGACCACGGGCGCAGGCTTTCCGCTGGCGATGGACGGGTTTACCGTCAACCTGAACAGCGGTTCATTCGCCACGGGTGACAGTTTTACCGTGGTGCCGCCAGGCAATAACAGCGGCTCGCTGACCATTACGCAGCCGCTGGTCGACACCCCGCCGACCGATACCACGCAAGGCGCAGTCAGCACGGCGCTGAAGAACCCGGTAACGATCAATTTCAATACCGCCAACAGTTTCACCATCACCGACGCGGTGACCGGCGTAACCACAGCGGCGCAGAACTATACCAAGGGCATGCAGGTCAGTTTCAATGGATGGTCAATGACGCTGGATGGCACGCCCGCAGCGGGCGATTCGATAGGCGTGGCACCCAATACATCGGGCAACGCCGACGGCCGCAACGCGCTGGCGCTGGAATCCTTGCAGACCACCAAGTTGCTCGATAACGGTAAATCGACCTATCAAGATGTATACGGTCAGATGGTGTCCAAGATCGGCACACAAACGTCGCAAGCCAAGATCATGGCGACGGCGCAAGATACGGTGCTGACCCAGGCCACTACCGCGCGCGATTCCCTGGCGGGCGTCAACCTGGATGAAGAAGCGGCCAATCTGCTGCGTTATCAGCAAGCCTATACGGCGGCCAGCAAGGTCATCCAGATTGCCCAGCAAACCTTCCAGGCCATCGAGAACATCATCAGTTAATGCCATGCAAACGTCTGGCGGCATTCAAGTTTTTTGCCGCTTTGGCCGATGTATTGCACAAGAAGTAACCGGAGCAGATCATGCGCGTCGCGAGCAGTACCTTGTACAACCTGGGCACGACCAGCCTGAACGACTTGTACTATCAACAGACCCAGTTGCAGCAACAGCTGTCGACGGGTCGCAAAATGCTGAGCCCGTCGGATGATCCGATCGCGGCGTCGCGCGCGCTGTATGTCTCGCAATCGGCCAGCATCGTTACCCAGTACACCACCAACAGCAACAGCGCCAACACGTCGCTGCAGAACCAGACGTCGGCGCTGGCTTCGGTGGCCAGCACCATTCAGGACATCCAGTCGCTGGCGGTGCAAGCGGGTAACCCGACGCTGACTTCGGCGGAAAAGCAGATCATCAATACCTCGCTGAACAGCTCGTATCAGCAACTGATGGGTCTGGCCAACACCACTGACGGCAGTGGCCTGTATCTGTTCTCGGGCTTTGCTGGCGGCACCAAGCCGTTTACTGAAACCGGCTTTGGCAACGTCACCTATAACGGCGACCAGGGGCAACGGCAGATCCAGATTTCGGCCTCGCGCAATTTGCCGGTGTCGAGCGACGGCTCGCAGGTATTCCAGACTATCAAAGATGGCAACGGCACCTTTGCCACCGCCGCGGCCGATACTAATTCCGGCACCGGCCTGGTCAGTGCAGGCGAAGTGCTGGACAAGGCCAAGTGGAATAGCGCGTCCAACGTCAAAGACTTCAGCGTCAAATTCAACTCGATCACCAATACGGCTGATCCGAGCGGCAAGCCCATCGTCAATTACGACATCGTCGACAACCGCCAGACCTTGACCGATGGCACCACCAATCCGAACTACAACCATTCGATGATTGATGGCTACGATTACACCGCCGGTGACCGCACTGCGGCTGCGGGCGTTAACCCGTATCCGCGTAGCTATACCGATGGCGGCGATATCGTATTTGCCGCGCAAAGCACCGACCCGGCGCCGGCCGCCGGTGCGACATTGCCGGTGCCCGGCTGGGATTTTGGCGTAAAGATGAGCATTACCGGCACGCCGGCCGATGGCGATACGTTTAGCGTTGACGCCAGCCAGAACCAGGATATTTTCAGCACGATTTCGCAGTTCTCTTCGGCGCTGAACTCCTATACCACCAGCACCAGTGGCGCAGACCAGACCAAATTCCAGAATGCGTTGAATGGCGTGATGTCGAATCTGAATAACGCACTGCAGAATGTGCTGAGCGTCAACGCCAGCACCGGCGCGTGGCAGAACGAAATCACGGCGGTGCAGACCATCAACTCCAGCGTCAGCCTGAACTACAGCCAGACCTTGTCGGGGCTGCAGGATCTGGATTATGCGTCAGCCATCAGTGGCTTTTCGCAGAACCAGACCTTGCTGGAAGCGGCGCGCCAGACTTATTCCAAGATTCAGGGCAATAGTCTGTTCCAGTACATCTCCTGATCCCGGCATTTTGCCCGGGGTGGCACTGGGATGACCCGTCTGGACCCATCTGCCAGAACCATAACCAGCTGCTGCGCCTTGGGCATGCGGCTTTGAGTGGTGGGTCCAGACCCACCCTATGCATGCCGGATCGCTCGCGCTTAGGGTGCGTAACCCCGCAGGGGCAACGCACATTTCAAGGCGCCAGCCTCGGCCTTGCGTGGGCCATCGCATCGCCCGGCACCAGCGCATCCAGAATGGCAGCGAGATTCCGGAGCGCGGGGCACAGTTAACCGGCACGCTTGTGGTCTAATACGGCCTATGAGCAAAGCCAAGATCATGTACACCTGCACGTCCTGCGGTGGCACCTCACCCAAGTGGCAGGGCCAGTGCCCGCATTGCGCGGACTGGAATACCCTCGTCGAAGCCGTGGCCGAACCCAAGGCCACCACACGCTTCCAGTCGCTGGCGGCGGACGGTGCCGTGCGCCAGCTAGCCGACGTTGAAACCGAAGAAATCCCGCGTACACCCACCGGCATGGATGAGCTGGACCGCGTGCTGGGCGGTGGCCTGGTGCCGGGGGGCGTGGTCTTGATCGGCGGCGATCCGGGCATCGGCAAATCCACCTTGTTATTACAGGCGCTCACCGCCATGGCGGCACGCTCACGCGTGTTGTATGTGAGCGGCGAAGAATCCGCGCAGCAAATTGCCTTGCGCGCCAAGCGCTTGCAACTGGGCGACGCGCCGATCGGCTTGCTGCCCGAAATCAATCTGGAAAAAATCCTCGGCACGCTATCCACCGAGAAACCGCAAGTGGCGGTGATTGATTCGATCCAGACGCTGTATTCCGAAGCGCTCACCTCCGCACCCGGCAGCGTGGCGCAAGTGCGCGAATGCGCGGCGCAACTGACCCGCTTTGCCAAACGCAATGGCACCACCATTTTGCTGGTTGGCCACGTGACCAAAGAAGGCGCACTGGCCGGGCCGCGTGTGCTGGAGCATATCGTTGACGCCGTGCTTTATTTTGAAGGCGATACGCATTCCAGCTTTCGATTGATCCGGGCCATCAAGAACCGCTTTGGCGCAGTGAATGAACTGGGCGTGTTTGCCATGACCGATCGCGGTCTGAAAGAAGTGGCCAATCCGTCAGCGCTGTTCTTGTCGCAACATCGCGAACCCGTGCCGGGCTCCTGCGTGCTGGTGACGCAGGAAGGCTCCCGGCCCATGCTGGTGGAAGTGCAGGCGCTGGTGGATGACGCGCATACGCCGCAGCCACGGCGGCTGGCCGTCGGCGTCGAACAGAACCGCCTGGCCTTGTTGCTGGCGGTGCTGCATCGGCACGCCGGGTGGCGGTGTTTGATCAGGATGTATTTATCAATGCCGTGGGCGGCGTGCGCATCAGCGAACCGGCAGCTGATCTGGCGGTGCTGATCGCCATTGTCTCCTCACTCAAAAAAAATCGACCATTACCTGACAAGCTGGTGGTGTTCGGTGAAGTCGGTCTGGCCGGCGAAGTGCGCCCGGTGCAACGCGGTCAGGAACGTTTGCGCGAGGCCGCCAAGCTGGGCTTTACGCACGCCATCGTGCCGCATGCCAACCGCCCGCGCCAGCCGATCGAGGGCATGCAGGTGACCGCGGTAGAGCGACTGGCCGATGCGGTGGCAGCCGCCCTATAATGCGGATTGATTGAAGCTTGAAATAGCCGCATTGGCCCTCATAGTCTTTTTTTTGTATGACGGCCACGGCTAAATTTGATTGGGATTACATATTCCTATCCGTTAGCATAATGACCGCTGCGCATTTATGCGATTAACGCACCACCGTTACTGAAATCTGGAGACTCTTATGAGCGAACATATCACTTACGTAACCGACGCCACCTTCGACACCGAAGTACTGCAATCCCAAACCCCCGTGCTGGTGGACTATTGGGCTGAGTGGTGTGGCCCGTGCAAGATGATCGCTCCGATCCTTGACGAAGTAGCTGGCGAATACACCGGCAAGCTCAAAGTGGCCAAACTGAACATCGATGACAACCAGGGCACGCCGCCGAAGTACGGCATCCGTGGTATCCCCACCCTGATGCTGTTCCAGGGCGGTGAAGTCAAAGCGACCAAGGTAGGCGCATTGTCCAAATCGCAACTGACCGCGTTCCTGGATAGCAACCTGTAATTCTGCGGCCGCGCCGGCGGTGCTTTCTGTAGCCGCCACGGCAAGAATACAACACCCGCGACAGACCTCTGCCGCGGGTGGCTTGACAGCCTGTTTTGCCTCCCTATAATCTGACGCAATTCCTGCTTGCTCCGGAGTCCTTCCGCAGCAGCAAACATCAAAAGCATTCCTCTCCCTTTTCCCTGATATATCTCAATTCCAAGAGCAGCCACGGCCCAATCGTATGCATCTGTCTGACCTGAAACATCTACCTATCTCAGAACTTGTCGAGATGGCCATCGCCAATGAAATCGACGGTGCCAGTCGTCTTCGCAAGCAAGATCTGATTTTTTGCGATGCTTAAAAACCAGGCCAAGAAAGGGGAGAGCATTTTCGGCGACGGTACGCTGGAAGTCCTGCCCGAT
The DNA here is from genome assembly GCA_001313065.1 of Silvimonas sp. JCM 19000. The sequence continues at coordinate 10,969 of BBFD01000024.1, read as the reverse complement.
GGCTTTGGCTTTCTGCGCAGCCCCGATACTTCGTATCTGGCCGGCCCTGACGATATCTACGTCAGCCCCTCGCAAATCCGTCGCTTTAACCTGCATACCGGCGACACCATTGATGGCGAAATCCGTACGCCCAAAGACGGCGAACGTTATTTTGCGCTGGTGAAAGTCGACAAGGTTAACGACGAGCCGCCCGAAAATTCCAAACACAAGATCCTGTTCGAAAACCTGACGCCGCTGTTTCCCACGCGCCGTCTGCAACTCGAACGTGATATCCGCGGTGAAGAAAACCGCACCGGCCGTATTGTTGACATGATCGCGCCGATTGGCCGCGGCCAACGCGGTCTGCTGGTGGCGCCGCCCAAGTCGGGCAAGACCGTGATGCTGCAGAATATCGCGCACGCCATCACCAACAACCATCCCGACGTCACCCTGATTGTGCTGCTGATTGACGAGCGCCCCGAAGAAGTGACCGAGATGCAACGCTCGGTGAAGGGCGAAGTGGTGTCGTCCACGTTTGATGAGCCGGCAACCCGCCATGTGCAAGTGGCCGAAATGGTTATCGAAAAGGCCAAGCGCCTGGTTGAGCACAAAAAAAAGATGTGGTCATCCTGCTGGATTCGATTACGCGTCTGGCTCGTGCTACAACACCGTGGTGCCCGCTTCCGGCAAGGTACTGACCGGTGGCGTGGATGCCAACGCCTTGCAACGCCCCAAGCGTTTCTTTGGTGCCGCCCGTAACATCGAGGAAGGCGGCAGCCTGACCATTATCGCCACCGCGCTGATCGACACCGGTTCGCGCATGGACGATGTGATCTACGAAGAATTCAAGGGTACCGGCAACATGGAAATCCACCTTGACCGTCGCATGGCGGAAAAGCGGACTTTCCCGGCCATCAACATCAATCGTTCCGGCACGCGCCGTGAAGAGCTGTTGATCCCGCAAGACCAGTTGCAGAAAATCTGGGTGCTGCGCAAGTTGCTGTACCCGATGGATGATCTGGAAGCGATGGAATTCCTGCAAGACAAGATCAAGGCGACGAAAAAACAACGCGGATTTCTTTGATTCGATGCGTCGCTAAGCAGCCACTGTGGCTGCATGACGGCGGTTATCCTTGCGGGATGCCGCCGCTTCTGAAATAATGCGCGTTTTGCGTCGGCACAACCCCGGCGCGCTCATAGTAAAAAAAGGAAAGTAACATGCGTGAAGGTATCCACCCCGAATACAACGACATCATCTTTTTTTGATGCCAGCGTTGACTTCAAATTTCTGACCAAATCCACCATGAAAGCCCGCGGCGGCGAAACCATGAAGTGGACCGATGGCAAAGAATACCCGGTAGTGCGTCTGGACGTGTCCTCCGAGTCCCACCCGTTCTACACCGGCAAGCAAAAGGTGTTGGATACCGCAGGTCGCGTGGAAAAAAAATTCCGTCAGAAATACTCCATGTACAGCAGCAACAAGGGCTAATTGCTCTCCGTTGTTCTGTATCGCAAAAAAAGGCAGCTCAATGAGGCTGCCTTTTTTTGTCTTTGTGCGATCCGTGCATCGCCGTCTCAAAAAAAGATAAAATCGCTGCCATGCTCACTTATGTACCCGATGCTGATCGTGAAGCGCCGCTTCCCCCCAACCAACAACCGTGGCTATTGCTGCTGCTTTGCCTGGTGTGGCTGATACCTGGTTTGATTGGTCATGACCCGTGGAAGCCTGCCGAGCTTGAGACCGCCGCAGTCATCAAGCATTTTATGCAAGGCCAGCATTGGACCCTGCCGTGGTACGGCGATAGCGCCTATCTCATCCACGGCCCCTTGTATTACTGGTCCGCGGCGCTGGTGGCATGGCCGCTGCACAAGCTGGGCATGGAAATCCACGATGCCGCGCGCGTGGTGACAGGGTTGTGGATGTCGCTGGCGATGTGGGGCGTGGGTCTGGCCGGGCGCGAGCTATACGGCCGGCGCCAGGGCCGGGTGGGCGTGATGGCGCTGATTGGCTCGATTGGTTTGATCATCTGGGGCCATCATCTGGCGCCCGATCTGCTGTTGCTGGTCAGCTTTGCCTGGCAGATTTACGCATTGGCGTGGGCGCTGCGCCAACCGGTGCAGGGTGGGTTGTTGCTGGGACTGTCATGGCTGGTTTTGCTGCTGGGGGCGTCCTGGGGTGAGTTTATTCTTAGCGTGCTTACCGCGCTGGCCCTGCTGATCTGGGCGCCGTGGCGCAAGGGTTGGTACGCCGCCACACTGGTCACCGCACTGGTGGTGGCGATTCCGCTCGGTATGATCTGGCCCGTCGACCTGTATCACTTCAGCCCGACCGCTTTCCAGACCTGGTACAGTTATTACGCGCTGGGCCCTTTGGGTGGCATGGCGGCGTGGCAGATGTTCCATAGCTTTGGCTATTTCTTCTCGATTGTGTTGTGGTTTGCCTGGCCGGTGTTGCCGTTGGCGGCGTGGGGCGCATGGTCGAATCGCGCGCAATGGCAATCGCCCAAAGTGGTGTTGCCGTTGACCATCATCGTGCTCAATTCGGTCTGGTTGGCGGGCGCGGGCGATACCATCAATGAATCGGCCCTGCTGATCATCCTGCCGGTGCTGTCGGTGCTGTCCATCGGGGGGATTGATCGTTTGCAGCGTGGCGCGGCCGCAGCGCTCAACTGGTTTGGCATCATGACCTTTGGCCTCGGCACCTTGCTGCTGTGGGCGGCGTGGCTGGTGGTGCAAACCGGCATGCCAGGCAGCTGGGCCAGATCGCTGGCGCAAGCCAGTCCGGCATGGCATCCCCATATCGGCGGGCTCGGCACCGTGTTTACCGTGCTGATCTCGATTGCGTGGTGCCTGATACTGCTGCGTAAACGCCCTTGGGTCGCCTGGCGGTCACTAATTGGGCCGTTGGTGTCACTTTGCTGTGGGGCGCGCTGATGGGACTGTGGCAGCCGTGGCTGGATGCCTCCAAGAGTTATCGCCCGGTAGTGCGCACTCTGGCCGCAGAAGTGGCGCGGCAACCGGCGGGGTGCGTTGATGGCTCGCTGGTGTCGGATTCGATGGCGGCGTCGGTGGATTATTTCTCATCAATCGCGCTGCGCCGGCGCGACGTGGGCGATTGCCATCTGCAACTGCTCCAGGGCGATGCGCAGCCTGGCACCATGCTGCTGTGGGAAGCGCCCGCCCGGGTGAACGGCATGAGCACTTTTATCTGATCAAACGCTAGGCGTTTGAAATGCCAGGCAATAAAAAAAGACCGCGTGGGCGGTCTTTTTTTTATTGCCTGCAAGCAGGCGACTTAGTGGTGGCCGCTTGCTTCTTTAGTGGTCGGATGCGTTTGCTCAGCTTCTGCATTCAGCACGTTTTTTTGCGCACAAACATAAAGATATACACGGCCATCACACAGATAAATCCGATGGTGAACAGGCTAAGCAGACCGATATCCGAGGTAAACAGCGTTTCCCAAGGGGTGTTTTCCATGATGATGTCTCCAGTAATCCAACAAACTGGCGCCATATTCAGCCCTATGGTCCGGGCCAATATTGATCTGCATCAATCGCTCTGGAAAACGCTGTTTTAAGTCAAAATAATGCGCTGCGGCTTACTGACGGCAGCCGCAGTCCACGCTTTAATCGCGAAAATTCTGGAATTGTACCGGGTAATCGGTGACCGATTTACGGATCAGCGCGATGGCTTCTTGCAAGGTATCGCGCTTGGCGCCGGTCACGCGCACTTCATCGCCCTGGATGGCGGCCTGCACCTTCATTTTGGAATCCTTGATCAGGCGCACAATCTTTTTTGGCTTCGTCACCATTAATGCCGGTGCGCACCGTAATCGCTTGCTTGACCTTGTTGCCGCTTACTTTTTTCAATATTGCCTTCATCCAGGCAACGAATATCCACGCCGCGCTTGGACAATTTGCCGGTCAACACTTCTTTGACCTGTTCCAGCTGAAAATCATTATCGGCAAACAGCGTCAGTACTTTTTTCGGCATGCTCAACCCGCGCATCCGAGCCTTTAAAGTCAAAGCGATTGCCGACTTCTTTATTGGTTTGTTCCAGCGCATTGCGCACTTCGACGTCATTGACTTCCGACACGATGTCAAACGAAGGCATAACGGGCTCCTTGAAGATTAAAAAAACAACGATCACTGATCGCTGGATTAAAGCAAACAACCGCTGGGCGAACCAGCGGTTGTCATGATACGGCGCTGCTGCAGATCAGCCGAAATGGCAGACGTAATGCAGTGTTTCCAGGGTTTCGATATCAAAGCTGGAATCGCCCGGCACGTTAAATGATTCGCCCGCGCCATACACGCGCGCTTCGGTTTCGCCTTTGAGCTTGACCGAACATTTGCCGGCAACGATTTCCATGATTTCCGGGGCGCCGGTATTGAATACCAGCGCCGACGGCAGAATCACGCCCACGCTTTTGCGGGTGCGATCTTGCAGGATGACGGTGTGCGATACGCATTTGCCGTCGAAATAAACGTTAGCTTGCTTCAGTACCGAACTTGATCGAATTGCTGGCTCATGAGAGAGATCTCGACAGGTTATTTTTTTGTAGTACTTCGGTCAGGATGGTCTTGATGATAAAACCCAACATGCCAAAGCCCAGTACGAAAAAACAGAATGATCGTGCCAAATTTGCCGGCTTTGGAATCCTTGGCCATGCGGTAAATGATAAAGCCCATATAAATAATCAGCCCGGTAACCAGAATCGACACCGACAAGGTATCGAAGGTGTCTTCGGGCATGTGCAGAAATTCATCAACAATATTCATGGCACGATCGTCTTGATGTGACGCCAGGGCAAGGTCAGTCACCTTGCCCTGGCGGGCCCGCTTGCGCGGATTACTCAAATATCAGAAAGCGCAGGAGACCTGGCTTAGCGGCCCTTACGCGCCGCGATACGCATACGCAGTGCGTTCAGCTTGATAAAGCCACCCGCATCCGCCTGGTTGTAGGCGCCGCCATCGTCGTCAAACGTGGCGATGGTCTGGTCGAACAGCGTGTCTTTGGAATCACGCGAAACCACCGAAACCGAACCCTTGTACAGCTTGACGCGGACCCAACCGTTAACGCGCTCTTGCGTGTGGTCGATCAGCACTTGCAGCGCCTTGCGCTCCGGGCTCCACCAGTAGCCGTTGTACACGAGGCTGGCGTAACGCGGCATCAGATCGTCCTTAAGATGCGCTACTTCGCGGTCGAGCGTAATCGATTCGATGCACGGTGCGCCTTCAGCAGGATGGTGCCGCCCGGGGTTTCGTAGCAGCCACGGCTCTTCATGCCGACGTAGCGGTTTTCCACCAGGTCCAGCCGGCCGATGCCGTGTTTGCCACCCAGCTCGTTGAGCTTGGTCAGCACTTGCGCCGGGCTCAGCGCCACGCCGTTGATGGCCACGACATCGCCCTTGGCAAATTCAAGATCGACGTATTCGGCGGCATCCGGTGCGGCTTCGGGGCTGACGGTCCAGCGCCACATGCTTTCTTCGGCTTCGGCTTTCGGGTCTTCCAGATGGCGACCTTCAAACGAGATATGCAGCAGGTTGGCGTCCATGGAGTAGGGCGCGCCACCGTTCTTGTGCTTCATATCCACCGGAATCTTGTTGGCTTCGGCATAGGCCAGCAGTTTTTTTCACGGCTGAGCAGATCCCATTCGCGCCACGGGGCGATGACTTTGACGCCTGGCTTGAGCGCGTAATAGCCCATTTCAAAACGCACCTGATCGTTGCCCTTGCCCGTGGCGCCATGGCTGACGGCATCAGCGTCGGTGGCGTTGGCGATTTCGATCTGACGTTTGGCGATCAGCGGGCGGGCAATCGACGTGCCCAGCAGATATTCGCCTTCGTACAGCGCGTTGGCGCGGAACATCGGGAAGACGAAATCGCGCGTGAACTCTTCACGCAGGTCGTCGATAAAGATGTGTTCGGGTTTGATGCCAAATTGAATGGCTTTTTTTGTCGTGCGGGTTCCAGCTCTTCGCCCTGACCGAGGTCGGCGGTAAACGTCACCACTTCACATTGGTAGGTGTCTTGCAGCCATTTAAGAATGACCGAGGTATCAAGACCGCCGGAATAAGCCAGCACCACTTTCTTTACGTCAGACATGGGTATCCCCGATGAGGCAAGGTTGTGTCGATTTGATAAACCGGATCACGACCGGGCATTTTAACGCGACTGAACGGCAGACAACATCATCGACTTAATGCCAGGCGGGCACCAAAGCTGATGAATAACACACCGGTCAGCTTGCGCAACAGCGTGGCGATCCACGCGCGGCCCGATAATTTTCGGGCGATGTTGCGCCGGCCAGAATCAGAAAACTGAGGTACGACATGCTCAGGATTTGCACAGTGATGCCAAGGGCACCGAAGGTCAGCCAGATGTGCGAATACGATGGATCGACAAACTGCGGAAAAAAAACGCCATAAAAAAAACAGGATGGCTTTTACATTCACCACAGAAATCGACACCGCCTGGCGATAAATATGACCTGCCGGCACGTCGTTGAGACGACGTTTCAGCAGGCTTGTTGCCTCTGGCCAGCAAGAGCTTGACGCCCAGCCAGGCCAGATATGCAGCACCCGCGTAGCGCACAACATCAAACGCCACGGGGTAAGCACGCATTAATGATGCCACGCCCAGCGAGGCAGCGAGCATCAGGATCAGATCACCGGTGAATATCCCGGCTGCAGCGGCAAATCCGGCTTTAACACCGCGCCGCGCCGCCACTGACAAGGCAAACAGGGAGTTGGGGCCGGGCAACAAGATGATCGCCACGGCGCCAGCAACATAAGTCAGTGGGTCGGTAATGCCTAACACCTTAGTTGTCCACCTTGCCCAGCAGCAGATATTCCAGCACTGCTTTTTTGTGTGTGCATGCGGTTTTCGGCTTCTTCCCAGACCACCGATTGCGGACCGTCGATGACTTCGGGGTCCACTTCTTCACCACGATGCGCCGGCAGGCAATGCATGAACAGCGCATCGGCCTTGGCTTGCAGCATGGTTTTTTTTCGGACACGCGATAGTTGAGGAAGTCGCGCTTGCGTTGCAGCGTTTCGCGCTCGTAGCCCATCGATACGCTCACGTCGGTGGTGACGATATCAGCGTCACGCGCGGCCTGGAACGGATCGTAGAATTGCTCGAAGTGGCGCGAACCATAGGTCTGGCCATCGAGTACGGTCATTTCATAACCACGCGGACAAGCCAGATTCAGCTTGAAATCAAACACTTTGGCCGCCTGCAGCCAGGTGCGTGACACATTGTTGGAGTCGCCGATCCATGCCACGGTCTTGCCCTGGATGGGGCCGTTGCGTTCCACCCAGGTAAAGATGTCGGCCATGATCTGGCAGGGGTGGTATTCGTTGGTCAGGCCGTTGATAACCGGCACCAGGCTGTTTTCGGCAAAGCGTTCAATGATGCTTTGTTCGTAGGTGCGCACCATGACGATATTGGTCATGCGGCTGATGACTTGTGCGACGTCTTCGATCGGCTCGCCGCGGCCCAGTTGCGTATCTTTGGAATGCATGAACATGGCATGGCCGCCCAGTTGCGACATGCCGGCTTCAAAAGAAACGCGAGTACGGGTGGACGATTTTTTTCAAAGATCATGGCCAGCACTTTGCCGACCAGGGGTTGGTACAGTTCACCCGAACGGTGGCGCTGCTTGAGAATGGCAGCACGCTTGAACAGGTGCTCGTATTCTTCGAGGGTGAAGTCAGAAAACTGCAGGAAGTGTCGCATAGGGCACGCTTTGCTACGGCAGTCGCAGCAACGGAGGTGAAAAAAAAGGGACCATTATTGGTTGCCGAGCCGACAGCTGGCAAGCCCGAACGTTGATTTTGTTCAAGTTTGAGGCATGGGCGGTGCGGATCCTTGCCGACCAGGGGTATGCCACAATTGCGCGTTGAGTACTTTGTTTTGCGACAAATTCATGCGCTGCAGCACGTGCTCGGCTATAATCGCGTTTTAAACGTGTACCACTACTGCTCCCGACTCCCATGATCTGTAATCCGTATGAAATCGTAATCCAGGGGATCACCAGCGACGGCCGTCAGTTCCGGCCGAGCGATTGGGCAGAGCGTTTGTCCGGCATTCTTTCCACGTTTGGTTTCGATCAGAAACTGTCTTACGCACCTTATGTCCGCCCCATGTTTCTGGACAATGTGCGCTGCGTGGCGGTGGACAAACAGCTCGAAAAGCTCGATCCGCGCGTGTTCGAATTCATCATGGCATTTGCCCGCGACAATGACTTGCGCGTGGTGGACTGTCGTACGCTGGTCGAACAGTATAACCAGCCGGGCGCCGACGCCGCCTGATCCAGGCGTGCCGCTCCAGCCTGTCTAACCCTGACGCCGCGTTGTTGCGACGCACAATGCACGCTATGCTGAACACCAGCATTGCGCTGCATTGACGCAGCCACGCAGCCAGTCGCCACCTGGGCGGCTGGCGTTTCCCGCGTCAGGAGTCTTATCCCTATGAAACTCAAGAACAAGGTCGCCATCATTACCGGCGCCGCCAGTGGCATTGGCCATGCAACCGCACGCAAATTTGTGGCCGAGGGCGCACGCGTGGTGGTTTGCGACGTCAATCGCGCCGGGGTCGATGCGGTGGTGTCCGAGCTGATCGCGCAGGGCGGAGATGCCTTGGGCTTTGAAGTCGACGTCACCAACAAGGCGCAGATTGCCGCCATGGTGGCAGGCACGCAGCAGCAGTTTGGCCGAGTCGATATTCTGGTCAATAACGCTGGCATCGTCGCTGACGCCCAATTAAGCAAGATGACGGAAGACCAGTTTGATCGCGTGATCGATATCAATTTGAAGGGCGTTTACAACTGTACGCGTGCCGTGGTCGACATCATGATCGAGCAGCAGTCTGGCGTGATTCTGAATGCTTCGTCGGTGGTGGGTTTGTACGGCAATTTTGGCCAGACCAATTACGCCGCCGCCAAATTCGGGGTGATAGGCATGGTCAAGACCTGGGCGCGTGAACTGGGCAAGAAGGGCATACGCGCCAATGCCGTTTGCCCCGGTTTTGTTGCCACCCCTATCCTGAAGGATATGCCGGACAAGGTTATTCAGGGCATGGAAGAACGGGTGCCCTTGCGGCGGATGGCGCAGCCGGAAGAAATCGCCAATGTGTACGCCTTTCTGGCCAGCGATGAAGCCAGCTATATCAGCGGTGCGGCGATTGAAGTCACCGGTGGTCTGACACTGTAAGCACCATCGCGATAGAGAATGAGAAATGGCCCGCAATCATGATGCGGGCCATTTGTATTTATGCGAGTCAAAAGCCTGCAAACAGCTTAGCCGTTGCTGGCTGCGCCTTCCCACACAATCTTGTAATTGCCGCCGTCGTTGCGCCAGTACAGCCGCTTGCGCATCCGGTTTTCCAGATTGTTGCTGCGATAGTCCTGATCGAACGTGGCCACCAGCGTGTCATCTTTGCCGCCGACAAACAGGCTCATATCGCTCAAGTCCACTTTGGCCCATTGCTTGCTGACATTGACCGACGATTTCTGCTGTGCCCAACGCGTTAAATTCTGGCCGCTGTCGCTGGTGAAATCGTGGCTGTACTGGTTGAGATAGGCTTGCGTGTCCAGCTTTTGCCAGGCATTGCGCCAGTTCTCCACCAGCGCTTGCATTTGCTGGCGGCGCTGTTGCCATTGCTGCGGCGACAACCAGTGCATTTGCGGCACGATCACCACCGGCGTGGCGCCGATTTGCAGATGGTCGGCCAGTTGCAGCATATCCGGGTTGGTCAGCACCACACAGCCATTGGACGCTTGCGGCGGCCGGGCATAGGTATCGGACGGGCTGCCGTGCAACCAGATGCCATGGCCAGTGCGGCCTTCACGCCGGTCCATTTCGTTGGGATACGAAATAGGCCAGGCGCCGACGCCATACAGATCCGCTTGCGCGCCAAAGGTCTTGTCCAGTTGCGGCCGGGTCATGTGGTTGTAGACAAAGTAGACACCGAGCGGTGTGCGCTGATCGCCTTCGCGTAGCTTTTCGGTGCCCAGCTTGCCGACGGTGACGTAGCTGTCCGAAACATAACGCGGTACGCCGTTGTTGTTCTCAAACAGGAACAGCCGTGACGCCGCGGCGTCGACCACGATGGCGTATTTCTGGTTTCTGGAGAACGCCAGCACTTCGGCCGGCACTTGTGTGGCGGGCGGCGGGTTGTCCTGACGTTTCAGTCGCGCCAATGCTTCGCGCCGCAGATCATCCAGCCGGTCTGGTGGGGCATGCGCCACGCCGCCACCGATATTGTCGAGTGGAATGCTGCGCATGGCGTAAAGATCAGCCGATAGCAACCAGGCCAGGCGATAGTTGGGTTCTTTGGTCAGCAGCGCGTCGACGGTGGCGCGCGCGTCGCTCATGCGCCCCGCGCGGATGGCGTCGATGGCGGCGACGATCATGCGCTCGGGTGATCCATCGGTGGCTTTACCGACCGGATCAAGCAGAGGGTGTAGTTGGTACAAGGGAGTAACCGACATACGTGGTTGTGCTGACGGTGCCAATAACAGCAACGCCAGCAGACTCACAGCCAGTTTCCCCCAGTGAAGGGTACGCGTCATTCAGGTAAAAAACTCAGGTCCGCTCTTCGACGATTAACCAGCGGTTGCCGGTCTTTTCCAGGATCAAGGTCTTGCCGGTCGTCGAGCTCAACCGGTCAGACTTGTAACTCTGGCGGAATTTTACCTTAGCTGTGCCGTTCTCAGTGAACTCAATCTTCAGATCATTCACTTTGACGTCGATCGATTTGGGGCCAGTGATGCGATCGCGCCGTTCGCGTGCCCAATCGGCAAACTTCTCGCCCTTGGGCGTTTTGAAGTTGCGCGCATAAGCCGCCAGATAGCCAGTGACATCACGGCTGGCCCAGGCATGGGCCAGACATCCACTGCATTCGCCACTTCAGCCTGTTCCAGCTCAAACGCAGGTGCCGGTTTGACCGGTGCGGGCGTCGGCGCGGGGGTCGGGGCCGGGGTG